>PWGV01000126.1 GCA_003554585.1 Halobacteroidaceae bacterium
AAAAGGGCTTTTCCTGCTAACTTGAGAATACCTGAACGCTTACTGTGCTTGGCAGGATTAACTCCTGAAATTTATTTGCGGGTCTTACCACCACCCAATAAATTTCCAGAAAAAAACTAATTACTTTGTGTGGGAAAACGTGTTGAAAGCCAGCTATAACTTTAAATAACCCATATTTACTTTTTCACCAGTAGAATATTTTCTTTCTGGAGCTTTTTTCTAGAAAAGATGGACTTCTTTCTTAAGCCCAAAATGAAGAACGACGATTCCGCCATGAATTCTGATGATAATTCGAAATTGCCGAAATAAAAACTCAACATTTACCCAAAAACCTTTTTTCAGCGGGAAATTAAAAGACCCGCTTCATAAAAAAGAAGCGGGTCCCAGTATTTAGTTTTCGATATCTACATTGTGGAAGCGGTGGCGGCTGTTGGGATGGATTTCAAAGCCAGTTACTTCCTCGCGCACACCAATAGCCTGCTCGCCAAACTGGATGAAAATCCAGGGAGCTTCTTCAGCGATTATTTTTTGTGCTTCCATGTAATATTCCCATCTCTTTTCCCATTCTGGTTCCTGCATTCCCAGCTCGAGAAGTTCATCTACACGATCATTTTGGTACCAGACGCGGTTTCCAGCGGCACCATGGGCTTCACCGTAGAAGGGGCGAGTGGCCATTTCAGGGTCTCCACTGGAGCTGGTCCAGCTCAGGAACATCATGTCATAATCCCCACGGTTTCCAGCCCGATCAAGAAGAACTGACCATTCAACGATTTCAATATTCATGGTTACACCGATCTGGGAAAGATAGGCCTGGACGATTTCTGCAGAGTTTACGCGCTGATCAAAGGGGTCAGTAATGGCAGTGAAAGTAAATCCATCAGGGTAACCGGCTTCAGCTAAAAGTTCCTTTGCTTTATCGGGATCAAAGCCGTATTGTTTTATTTCATCGGCCTGATCTCCTGGATTAAGGATGGTAAAGTTTACGGGAGCTTGAGCTTCCTGTCCAAGACCTTCATAAACGGCTTCAACAAGGGCCTCAGTATCAACAGCATAGTTCATTGCCTGGCGAACGCGAACGTCATTAAAGGGTTCTCTCTTATTGTTCATTCCGGCGTAACTTACCATCAGGTCAAGGTCTCTGAGAAGGGTGATATTGGGGTGGTTGTCAAGGCGATCAAGGTCAGAGGGAGCGATGTCTTCAGCAAGGTGGACTCGGCCGGTTTCCAGTTCAATGGTCCGGTTGGAAGCCTGCTCAATAAAGCGGAACTGGAGTTCATCTACTTTTGCAGGACCTTCCCAGTAATCTTCATAGCGTTCGAGAAGAACATAGTCGCCGGAGGACCACTCGACGAACTTAAAGGGACCGGTTCCTACTGGGTTCTGGCCATATTCATCACCATACTGTTCTACAGCTTTCTGGTTTAGAATTACACCAGAGCTGTGAGCCAGGTTGTTAAGAATTGGCGCGAAGGGGCGGGATGTAGCGAAACGTATGGTGTGATCATCTATAATTTCAATGGTGTCAAGGTCAATTTCCTGGACAAATCTCATGTTGGGTGATCCAAGATCCGGATCCAGGCGGCGTTCAAGGGTGTATTTTACGTCGTGGGCTGTGAAAGGCTCTCCGTTATGGAAAGTGACCCCTTCGCGAAGAGTAAATTCAATGGTTAAATCATCAATCCATTCCCAGCTGGTTGCAAGTTCTGGTTCTAGTTCCATGCTTTCGTTAAACCGAACCAGGCGATTTCCGGTTTGTTCGATAACCCAGTAGGAAGGGACGTCGGGAACAAGGTGAACATCAAGGCTGGCAGGTTCAGAAATCATTGCTACCTGCAGACGTTTGTGAGAGCTAGCGTTTGTTTCATTTAATAGGCCTGCTCCAGTAAAGATAAGGCCCATAATCAAAAAAACAGATATCAGGGTAATTAATTTTTTAGGCAAAATTTAACCTCCTTTAGAATGTTAATCCTCGGATAATTTACGGCTTCTATCAGCTGCTTAATCCAGCTTCAAAAAAGGCCTCACCTCCCGGGCAAAAAGTTAACTCATGTTAAGAAAATTTTCCTGCATTAAACCTTTTCTACGTTCCTATTAAAATTTCCTGCTTGAATTTGCAGAAAATTTGATGAGATTAAAAAAAATTCGTGAAGGAAAATTTTTAGTTGTGTCAAAAAATATAATTAGGGAAAATTTTTGTTAGTAACAAATTTTTGAAAAAAATATAAGGGGGTATTAACGGAGGACTGCTAACGAAGGATTGGGAAAATATTTTCCAAAGGAGGTACGGTCTTGCATCGATATATAATAAAGCGTCTAATTTACTTCATCCCTGTTTTAATTGGAGTTTCTTTTATAGTATTTACCATAATGTACCTGACACCCGGTTGTCCCGCAACTATCCGCCTGGGAGATCAGGCAACAACCGAGCAAATTGAGAGAATGCGGGAATTAATGGGGCTTAATCGCCCATTCCTGGTCCAGTTTGGTAGTTACCTCTGGGGTGTGGTTCAGGGAGACTTTGGAAGGTCCCTGCACACCAACCGGCCCGTTTTAGGGGAAATGTTAATTCGTTTCCCCAATACTATGATGCTTTCCGCTGCAGGTATGGCAATCGCGGTGGTTATTGGTATCCTGGTGGGAGTTTTATCATCGGTAAAACAGTATTCCTTTTCCGATACTATAGCCATGTTATTTGCTCTTGTGGGGATTTCAGTACCCAATTTCTGGTTCGGGATGATGGCAATATTAATTTTTGCCGTTTGGTGGTCTGGAGCCTTTGGGTATTCACTTTTCCCTTCATCTGGGTTTGATGATGGATTAAGGTCTTTATTTCTGCCGGCCCTTACCCTGGGAACCAGTAGCGCGGCAATTGTATTGAGGATGACTCGTTCTTCAATGCTGGAGGTTTTACGCCAGGATTATATCAGAACCGCCCGGGCTAAAGGATTGAAGGAAAGGGTTGTAGTTTTCAAGCACGCCCTGAAAAACGCTTTAATTCCTGTTATTACAGTTGTTGGTTTGCAGTTTGGTTTTCTCCTGGGAGGGGCAGTTTTTACTGAAACAGTATTTTCCTTTCCGGGGTCAGGGAGATTTATTGTTGAAGCGATCAGGTCCCGGGATTTAATGGTAGTACAGGGAGGGGTTCTTTTCCTGGCTATAGCGTTTAGCTTTATTAACCTCCTGGTGGACCTTCTTTATGGGGTAATTGATCCCCGCATTAGAACCCAGTACAAATCCCAGAAGTTTAATATACCCTGGCTGAGGAGGAGGAAATAATATGGCTGCAAAAACAGGAAATCAAGCTGTAGCAATGACGGTTCCTGCTGCCAAAAAGAAGAAAAGAAGCCAGCGGGCAGAACTTTGGAGGCGTTTTAAAAAGAGTAAAACTGCCCTAATCGGATTTGGTCTTTTAGCCCTGGTTTTGGTAACAGCAATTTTTGCCAACCAGATTGCCCCTCATTCCTATGATGGAATGAACCTAATGGTGCGGCGCCAGCCTCCCTCTGCCGAGTACCTGATGGGCACTGATCACATGGGACGTTGTGTTTTCAGCCGAGTAGTTTATGGGACAAGGATTTCCCTGGTTGTTGGTTTTTTTGCAGTTTTACTTTCTGCAATTGCCGGAGGAACCATCGGAGCAATTTCCGGCTTTTATGGCGATAAAGTTGACAACTTTATCATGCGGATAATAGATGTAGTTTTATCGATACCACCAATTCTTTTAGCGATAGCGATTGTAAGTGCATTTGGTGGTTCGCTGGTTAATGTTATGATTGCTATAGCCATCGGGTACACTCCCCGGTTTGCCCGGGTGGTTAGAGGGTCGGTTATGACCATAAAAGAGGATGAATTTATTGATGCTGCGAGGGTCTTGGGAGCATCGGATTATCGAATTATTACCAAGCATATTATGCCCAATGCCCTGGCCCCGGTTATCGTTCAGGGAACCCTATTTGTAGCCATGGCTATTTTGCAGGCTGCAGGGTTAAGCTTTATTGGCCTGGGAGCACAGCCCCCGACACCCGAATGGGGGGCAATGCTTTCGACGGGACAAAACTATATTCGCGATGCCTGGTGGATGTCGGTATTTCCCGGCCTGGCTATTGCGGTTACTGTCCTTTCCCTGAATCTACTTGGAGACGGCCTGCGCGATGCTTTAGATCCGAGATTGAAAACCTGATAGGGGAGGAGAACTGTGGGAAATAAAATACTGGAAATAAAAGGTCTTAAAGTTCACTATATTACCGATGATGGAACCGTCCCCGCTGTGGATGGTATAGATATGGAAATTGAAGAAGGGGAAACTTTGGGTCTGGTTGGGGAAACTGGAGCAGGTAAAACCACAACTGCCCTGGGAATAATGAACCTTGTTCCCGATCCTCCAGGAAAAATTGTTGATGGTGAAATAATTTTTAATGGAGAAAATCTCAGAGCCAAAAGCCGGGAGGCCTATCGGCAGATCAGGGGAAACAAAATATCAATGATCTTCCAGGATCCCATGACTTCCCTGAACCCTGTATATACTGTTTTTGACCAGCTTACAGAAGTTATAAAGCTTCACCAGAATGTAAATTCGGGCGAAGCCCTGGAAAGAGCCAAAGAAATGCTGGCCAAGGTTGGTATCCCACAGGAAAGGGGAGAAGAATATCCCCATCAATTTAGCGGGGGGATGAAACAAAGAGTGCTAATTGCAATTGCTTTGGCCTGTAACCCGGCTTTATTAATCGCTGATGAGCCAACAACCGCTCTTGATGTAACAATCCAGGCCCAGGTCCTGGAGGTTATGAAGGACCTGAAAAAGCAATTTAATATGGCCATGATATTGATAACCCATGACCTTGGTGTGGTCTCTGAAATTTGTGAGAAGGTTGCAATAATGTATGCGGGAAAAATTGTGGAGTTTGCTGATCTGGAATCTCTTTTCACCAATCCCTCACATCCCTATACAGTTGGACTTTTTAATTCGATCCCCGATCCCGAGGAAGACGTAACAAAACTTACCCCGATTAAGGGATTAATTCCCGAACCCACTGAACTGCCTCCGGGATGTGTTTTCAACCCTCGGTGCCCGGATGTTATGGACATTTGTAAGGGCGAGTTTCCGGAGACAGTTGAACTCAGCCCAACCCACCGCGTGGCGTGCTACAAATACCATCAAGGGATTGGAGGGGAGAACAAGTGATGGAAAAGAAACTCTTAGAAGTCGAAAACCTGCAGAAAATTTTCAATACTCCCCGGGGAAATCTCCATGCTGTTGATAATATTAACTTTTTCGTGCGTGAAGGAGAAACACTGGGGTTGGTTGGAGAAAGCGGTTGCGGGAAAACTACAACTGGACGAATGATTGTCCGCCTGACTCAGCCAACTTCTGGGCGCATCCTTTTCCAGGGCCAGGATATCCATACTTTGAATAAAAAACAACTCAAGGAAACCAGGAGAAATATTCAAATGGTTTTCCAGGATCCTTTTTCTTCTCTTAACCCCAGGATGAGTGTTTCCGACCTGATTAAAGAATCTTTTGATATTCACAAGGTTTACAAAAAGGAAAAAGAGCGCGATGAAAGAGTTTTAGAAATAATGGAGGTTGTAGGTTTAAGTCCACGACTTGTTAATTCCTATCCCCATGAACTCGATGGAGGGAGACGCCAGCGGGTTGGCATCGCCAGGGCAATTGCCTTAAATCCAAAATGTATTGTCCTGGATGAGCCAGTATCTGCCCTTGATGTCTCAGTCCAGGCTCAGATATTAAACCTCCTGGATCGCTTACAGGGTGAATTTAAATTAACCTATCTTTTTATC
>PWGV01000025.1 GCA_003554585.1 Halobacteroidaceae bacterium
ACAGCAGTTAAGCCCTCCAGCGCCCATGGTACTGCGGGAGAAATCCTGTGGGAGAGTAGGTCGCTGCCGGATACTTTCTTCAAACCCCGTCTCCTTTAAGGACGGGGTTATTTGTTTTTCGCTAAAGTTTTAAAATTTGAAGGGGAAAAATTACAAAAGGTGAATCTTATAAGGGTAAAAAAAAATTCGTTGGTTGAGAGGGTGAAAATGATTGATTTCAATAAAAGAACTTTCCAAAAGTTATAATCGTGGAGAAATTAAAGCAGTAGAAAATTTAAATCTTGAAGTAAAACCCGGAGAAATTTTTGGCTTCCTTGGCCCCAATGGGGCCGGGAAAACGACGACTATTAAAATGATGGTAGGATTATTAAAGCCCGACCAGGGCTCAGTTTCTATTGGAGGGTTTGATATAAAAAATGATCCTCTTGAAGTAAAGAAGAGGATAGGCTTTGTTCCCGATCAACCAGAAGTTTATGAAAAACTTACCGGTTTAGAATATCTTGATTTTATGGCTGATACCTACGGGGTTTCCAGGGAAAAAAGACTGGAAAGAATGGAAGAGTTGCTGGAAAAATTCCAAATGGAAAATGCGGTTTTTGACCTGATTCAAAGCTATTCCCATGGAATGCGGCAAAAAATTATATTAATTGGATCTCTCCTGCATGATCCCGAAGTAATAATTATGGATGAACCCCTGACCGGTCTTGACCCGAAATCCTCCCATGCTTTAAAAGAAATGATGAGAGAAAAATGCCAGGAAGGGAAAATAATGTTTTTTTCCACCCATGTCCTTGAAGTTGCAGAGAAGTTTTGCCACCGGGTGGGAATAATTAATAAGGGAGAATTGATTGCCCTGGGAACTCTGGGAGAATTGCAGAATCAGGCTAAGAGAAAATCCTCTTTAGAAAATATTTTCCTGGAGTTGACGAAATCATGAGGTGGGGCTGTTTTTGGAATCTTGTTAAATTGAATGTAAAAATAACCTTTGGACTTTCGGCCTGGTTATATTATTTCCGCAAAAAAGATCGTCGGTTTTGGGGAGGCCTGGGAATTTTTGCTGTGATTTTGATTTCTATAGCACCACTGTTTTATCTTTACCTCCGTCTTGTTCAGGAAACCACCCAGAGCCTTGCTGGAACAGGGATGGAAGGAGTTGTTATTACTTCGGGGGTAATTCTGGCTTCTATTCTTGTTTTAGTTTTAGGAATTGCTTATGTTATATCAGCTTTTTATTTCGCCAACGATCTTGATTTTATGGTCAGTCTTCCCTTTAGACCTGCGGAGATACTCGGGGGAAAATATGTCGGGGTTTTAGTTTCTGAATACCTAACTATTGCACCCTTTTTCATTCCTCCAGTTATAATATATGGTTTAAATGTAAGTGGAGGCTTTTTTTACTGGGTTTTTGCAATGGTAATTTTTCTGTTTTTACCTGTCATACCGCTGGTTTTTGCTTCCCTGGGAGTCATGATTTTAATGTCTTTGACCAACCTGGGGCGGAGGAAAGATTTTTTAAGGTTTTTGGGGATGATTTTAATCCTAGTAATTGTCCTGGGGGCGAATTTCTACCTGACCCGGCTTCCCGAAGGACAGGAAATGGAATTCATAATGGGAATAATGGAAGATCCTGATGGTCTAATAGCCTTTACGGGTAGAGTTTACCCTCCTTCAATCTGGATAACTCGAGCCCTGGCAGGGCAAACCCTGGGGTTGCGTTTTGTCAATTTGCTCCTTTTTTCAGGGATTTCTATTCTTGGTTTTGCAGTTTTAATGATTGGAGCTGACCGTTTATTTTTCCAGGGGCTTATTGGTGGGCAAGAAGTTTCTGCGGGGAAAATAGTCAAACCCGGTTTACTGGAGAAGAAAATGAAGGCCAGGCATCCCATTGTTAGTATTGCAATCAGGGAGATAAAAATTTTAATTCGGGTTCCCATTTATCTTTTTAACAGTGTTTTCATTTTGGTCATAGCACCAATTGCTTTATTTTTCCCTCTTTTAATGGGAACCGGTGGGGTTAATGTTGATGAATATATTGGGGTGGTTGAACATGAATTATTAATACTGGGAGGGATAGGATTTTTTGGCCTAATGGCTCTTTTTGGGCCAGCGCTTTCCAGCTCAATATCCCGAGAGGGGAAGCTTTTCCGAATATCCCAGGTGATCCCTGTTCATCCGAATAAGCAAATCCTGGGGAAAATGCTTTCGGGTTTTTTGATTTCCCTTTTGGTTATCCCTCTTATTTTTCTCGCAGCAATTTTATATATTCCCTGGAGCCTTGGAGAAATAATATTAATTTCATTCCTTGGGATTTTACTTGCTTTTCCCCTGATGGGTTTCAGTTTGTTCCTGGATTTAATTAGGCCTTATTTTACCTGGCAAAACCCCCAGCAGGCAATAAAACAGAACATGAATGTCCTTTTTTCCATGGTTGGAGGCTTTTTGTTTTTGGGGGCATTGGGCTGGGGAGCCTTTAAATTACTGGAAATCGGATTTAATCCCGGTTGGATTTATTTTTTGCTAGGGCTTTTTACCTTAATAATGGGAACTGTTATTATTGTTATTTTGTTTCGAGTTGCCCCGGATAGATATCAAAAAATCAGCCTGTAAAATGAGAGGGATCCCGTAACTTGCGGGATTTCTTTTTTTTGTGTTATTATTAAGTTCTGAAGGGAGGAAACAGTAGTGGGGGAAAACTTCTTGTATTTTCTGGGAACGGGAGGTTCCCGGCATGTTATGGCCGAACAATTACGGTCCACAGGTGGGACCTATTTTCAAATAAATGATGTGCGGGGCATTATTGATCCCGGGCCAGGCGCTCTTGCCCAAATGGTAAAAGCAAGGCCCCTTCTCAAACCAGAAGATTTGTCCGCTGTTATTTTGAGCCATGGCCATATTGACCACTGCAATGATGTTAATTTAATTATTGATTCCATGACTCGGGGCGGTCTTAAGAACAGGGGAACCTTATTTGCCCCGGGGGAAATATTAAATGGAAAAAACCAGATTCTATTTAACTATTTAAAACCTTTTTTATTGGGTATAGAAAAACTTGAAACCCAAAAAAAATACTATCTTAATGGTCTTTCCTTTTCTACTTCGGGTCTTCATCAGCACGGGATGGAAACGTATGGATTTTCCTTCCATTCCGAGGAAGGGAAACTATCCTTTATTACTGATACTGCTTACTTTCCAGAGCTATTTGATTTTTATCAAAACTCCAGGTGGATTGTCGTTAATCTCGTTTTGGAAAGGAATTGTGGGAATGCTCAACACCTTGATATTAATGGGGTAAAGGAACTTTTAATCAGGCTAAAACCCGAAGTTGCAGTGATAACACATTTCGGAAAAACTATCCTGAGAAAAGGGCCTAAAAAGATTGCCTCCCGGTTAGAGAAGGAGACGGGGATAAAAAAGGTTTTTGCACCGGAAGATGGAGATAGAATAAAACTTAACTAAAAAATTAAGGGGAACAAAAGGGTAAGGGGTCAAACAAAAATTATTGACCAGAAAGGCTTTTTCTGGTATATTAAGAAAAGAATTGAATAAGAAAGTCTTCAGGGCGGGGTGGAAGTCCCCACCGGTGGTATAGCCCACGAGCTCAAATAAGAGCTGACCCGGTGCAATTCCGGGGCCGACGGTGAAAGTCCGGACGGAAGAAGACGATTTTTTATGCCGCCCTGGATGATGTCCAGGGTTATTTTTTTAGGAGGTCTGCCAAGATGAAAAAAGTAAACAAACTTGCATTGGGTGGAATTTTTAGTGGTATTTCTATTTTGCTGGCCATCTGGATCCATTTTCCGATTATTCCTGGTGCTGGATTTTTGCTCTATGACCCCGCCGATATTCCGATTTTAATTGGTGGCTTTATGCTGGGTCCTGCAATAGGGGCGGCAATGGCTTTTGTAGTTTCAATAATTATGGCTGCTGTAACTGGCCAGGGTGGACCAATTGGGGCGATTATGCACTTTTTGTCAACAGGGACCCTTGTTATTGTTGCCAGCTATATTTATATGAATAATAAGACCAGGATTGGAGCCGTTCAGGGCTTAATTGCGGGAAGTATTGGAATGGTTATCATTATGGTAATAAGCAACCTGATTCTTACTCCAATCTATATGGGCGTTTCCCGCGAAGTTGTTATAGGGATGCTCTTGCCGGCAATAATCCCATTTAATCTACTAAAGGCAGGGATCAATTCTGTATTCACTTTTCTGATTTATAAAAAAGTAAGCAGTTTCTTTAAAAATATCGCTGAATAAAAAAACCCCGCCTTAATAGGTGGGGCTTTGGTATTCAAAAAGGAATAATCCTTTTTCTTGTGAGGCCAGGCCGAGGTATGGAGGGTATAAATCGATAATGGTGCTTCCTTCAACTTCCAGCCTGAATTCGGGAACTGGGTTGGCAGGAGAAAAAAGGGAGAAAAACTCAACTCCCTGTTCCCGGGACAAGGCAAGGAGCCTGCTATCATTAATAACAAGGCTGTTAGGTCCGGGATGTTCAAAATCCAGATTTCTTTTTTGTTCGATTACTTCGGGATTGGAGTAATCATAAATTTTTACCCGGCCCTTTTCCCCCGAAGCCATTCTTTGCGATAGGTAAAGGTGATTATTGTAATGTTTAATGTCCGAGGGTGGTTGGGTTAGTTCTATTTTTTTAATTTTTTTGGGGCTATGAGGTTCGGATATATCGTAAATCCCCAGGTAAGGTTCACCCGCGGCAAAAAGAAGATTACTATCTGGATCAATGTGAACATTATTGACAGTATCCCCCTGGGAAAATAGAAGCAGGTTGACAGGGGAAGAAGGGTCAATGCAGTCTACAATCCAGACGCCCCCACCACCTGCGGCAACAAAAGCCAGGTTTCTAAAAAGGACAATATCCTGAGTCCAGCCCTTTTTGTAATCAGGTTGATTATCGGGATAGGGAAAGGGTAGAAAACCTGCAAAAGCCATGTTCCCAGGTTCATTTTTGTTAACAGTTACCAATCCGATCCCACTGGCAATAAAAAGTTTATTCTCGAAAGCAAAAATTTTTTGCCCGATTCCCGGGACTTCAATCCAGTTTAATGGTTCCGGGGTATTTGGGTTTTGCTCATTTATCCTTAGTTCCCAGAGTCGCTCTATTCCGCTGGCAAAAAAGGCTCTTCCTTGAGCTATTGAGAGGGCTTCAAGTTTCTGGGGGTATTCAAGGTGGCCCGATTTTTCGACTCCCGGAAGGTCCTCAATATTTAACAACAAAACTCCATCAAATAGGGAAATAACCGTTGCTTTTTTGCTGGTTACATCAAGGAAATTTGGTTCGGGCCCCAGACTATTGGTAAAAGGGGTTTTAATAGAAATTTTTTCCTGGACTTCGGAGTTTTGTAGAAAATACAAGCCATTTTTCCCTGTTGCGATTATCCTTTCTTCATCCGATCTGACCGTATGGATAAACTCGTCGCCAAATTCTTCGGGGGGAACGGCTTTAATAAAGTTGATCCGGACGGGGTTGGAAATATCATAGAGAACAAGGCCACCTTCGCCATCTGCAACATAAAGAATATTATCTGAAAGGGCCATATCTTTAATATGATTGCCTCTATTAATTGTTGCCAGGTGGCGCTGTTGGGGAGTAATTTGGTCTTCTTCCATTTCTTCAATTTCTTCGGGAAGAATAATTTCATCCTGGGGTTCTTCTTCTTCATCTAAATCAAGAATAACTTTTTCCATATCCAGTTCGGGTTCTTTTAAATCAATTACAAAAAGGTTGGTTGTAGCCAGTCCGTCAATCAGGAAGATTATGTTTTCGCGAAAAATTGCTTTCCAAACCGCTCCCTGAGCCTGGATAAAAATTTCTTCTTCAAGGGTTTCTTTATCCAGAACAAAGAGACCATCCAGACCTGCAGAAACAAAAAGCCGGCCGTCGGTTGCGGAAATATGCCAGATTTCCTTTGCTTCTGTCCAGTGCTTTAAAGGGTCAGTTTCGTTTTTTTCCCGGGAAAAAACATAAAGGCCCCCACCACGAGTTCCAATAAAAAGGTGGTTTGAGCCTGTTTCGATTGAAGATATAGTTGCGGGGAGAGAATAATTTCCCGCATAGTTATAGGAATTAGCAGAAGAAATTTCAAAAAATAAAACCTGGTTGCCGCTTCCCAAATAAATAAAGTCCCCTGCATCGTGGATAATCTGGGCCCTGGTAAAGGGCCAATACGATGATAGGGGTAAATCAAAGTCCATTTCTGTTATATTGCCTGCGGCCAGGGTTTGAGGAGCAAAAAATAAAAAAAGAAAAAAAATAAGGTAAGCAGCTTTTTTCTTCATCAGAGAGCCCCCTGACTTAAGTTTCTTCGATACAGTCCGCGCAGGTTCCGAAGAAGTCGGCGTTATGGCCCAGAATTTGGTGGGGGGTTTTTCCTGAGAAAGTTCTGTCCAGTTCTTCCTGGTAGGAACCTTCAAGGTCATAAACCCTACTGCATTCAAGACAATGAAAATGATAATGTTGTTGGGGATTTCCGTCATAACGCTTGAACTTATTATGGATATTGATTTCCTGAACTTCTCCTAAATCTCTTAGAACATTAAGATTACGATAAATTGTTCCCAGACTAACCTGCGGTATTTCTTCCCGAACTTCTAAATAAAGTTCCGAGGCTGCGGGATGGTCTTTTCTGCGTTTAAGAATATTCAATATAGTTTTTCGTTGCCTGGTCATCCTTTTCTGGGTCATTTTTAGGCCGGCACCTCCTCTGGAAAAGGCCTGGAGTAAGTTTTAAGTTAGCATAACCAAGGGAGAATGTCAAGTTTGGACCATCCCTGGAGAATTTACAGAAGGGAAAAGAAGGCATCTGAAACACTTTCGCTGAAGTAATTACAAAATAAATTCTATTAAAACTTTCTTTAATGGAGGGTAAACATGGCAAAAATTGAACTAGGACTGATTTTTGGTGGAAAATCACTGGAGCACCCTATTTCTGTTATGTCCGCAAGGTCGATAGTTAACGCCGTTAATCCGGAAAAATATAATGTTATCCCTATCCTCATTACTCCCCGGGGACAATGGCTGGGGCCAAAACCTGCCCAAGAACTCCTGGCAGGAATTGATTCTGTGGCCGGAGCAGAAGAAGTTTTTCTGGCCAACCGGAGGGGGAAACCCTGTCTGTGCTATTTAGATGGGAAAAAACCACCCATTTTCCTGGATGTAGCTTTTCCGGCCCTGCATGGGCCTTTTGGCGAAGATGGAACTATCCAGGGGTTGTTTGAAATGATTGGACTTCCCTATATTGGTTCGGGAGTCCTTGCCTCGGCTCTCGCCATGGACAAGGGTTATATGAAAGAGATTTTTACCCGGCACAATCTTCCCCAGACCGACTATTATATAGTAGAAAAAGAAAAGTGGGCGGAAAACCACCATTCCTGCGGGGAAAAAGCTGTAGAACGAATTGGCTTCCCTGCTTTTGTTAAACCTGCTGCTCTTGGTTCAAGTGTTGGGATCACAAAGGTAACTGATAGGGAGCAGCTCTTTTCTGCAATCGAAGGAGCTCTGGGGCTGGGGAAAAGGGCTCTGGTGGAGAGGTGTGTTTCCGGTAGGGAGTTTGAGTGCAGTGTTCTCGGAAATAGTAACCCTAAAGTTGCGGGCCCCGGAGAGGTTGTTTCCCGGAGAGAATTTTATGATTACCAGGCCAAATATACTGACGGAGAAGCAGACTTGATTTTCAATCCGGATCTTTCCGAAAGGGAAAAGGAAAAATTCAAAGAACTTGCCCTGCTTGCTTTCCAGGTTCTGGGTTGCAAAGGCCTGGCCCGGGTTGATTTCTTTTTTACCCCTGCGGGGAAGATTTTAATAAATGAACTAAACACAATTCCGGGTTTTACCCAGTTCAGTATGTATCCCCAACTCTGGATTGAAGAAGGAATTGAGTACAGCGAATTAATTGACGAACTTGTTGCTCACGCGCTGAATACCTGACAAAAATTTTGAAAATTCGAACGTATGTGCTATAATATTTACAGAGGAGGTATTCATGGCGGGATTGAAGATTATCCATGTGGATATGGATGCCTTTTTCGCTGCAATTGAAATTAGAGACAATCCTGAACTGGAAGGGAAACCAGTAATAATCGGGGGGAGCAACCCACAAAAAAGAGGAGTTGTTTCCACTGCATCCTATGCAGCCCGCCGGTTTGGAGTTAAATCTGCAATGCCTTTGATCGAGGCATACCGGCGTTGCCCGGAGGGAATCTTTTTAGATGGAAATATGAGCAAATATGAAATGGTTTCCCGGGAATTGATGCAAATCCTTGCTTCTTTTACTCCCCTTGTTGAACCTTTATCTCTGGATGAGGCCTTTCTGGACATTTCTGGGTGTGAAGGTCTTTTTGGAACCCCCGAGGAAATAGCCCACAAAATAAAGAGAGAAATTAAAAATAAACTGGGTTTGGTTGCTTCCCTTGGGGTTGCACCAAACAAATTTCTGGCAAAACTTGCTTCTGATTTGGAAAAACCGGACGGCCTTGTAGTTATTCCTCCCGACCGGATCAGGGAGGTTCTTGATAATCTTCCGGTGGAGAGGTTGTGGGGAGTTGGAGAAAAAACTGCCTCTGTACTCAGGGAAAGAGGAATAAATTTTATCGGCCAGGTTGCTCGCATGGAAATGAAATTTTTAGAAGCCCAGCTGGGAAACGCGGGGTGCTTGATCTGGCATTTAGCCCAGGGGATTGATGATCGGCCCGTGGAACCGGAGCATGATATTAAATCCGTTGGTCGTGAAAACACCTTCCTGGAAGATATCTGCGACCTGAATTATCTGGAAGCAGTTCTCTGTTCTTTAGCTGAAGATGTTGGCAGAAGGCTTAGAAAGAAAGGCCTGGGGGGGAAAGTGGTAACTGTCAAGCTCCGGTTTAAAAGTTTTAAGACCATTACCCGGCGCAGAACTCTTCCAGAGAAAACCTGCTGGGGAACAGATATATACAAAGCAGGCAAAGAAATCCTTGCCAGGGAGGATTTGAAAGGATCCTATATCAGGCTGATCGGTATTTCAGTTTCAGGGCTGGGTAAAGTTAACAGTAATCAGCCGAAACTTTTTTCCTCTGATAAAAAGAAAAAAGAAGAGCAGATGACTGCAACAATTGATAAATTGAAAAATAAATATGGAGATAAAATTATTGGTCCTGCTCGTCTTTTAGAATTGGATAAAGATAAATAAAAAAAATTTAAGTTAAACCGGGGAACACAAAGGTAGATAAATCATCTTCTGCCGGGTGGTTCCCGGTTTTTTTGTTTTTCGAGAAGAGGCAAAAAATCTCTGCGAATTTAACCGGGCAAAAAAACAAAGAAAAAAAGTGACATTTTTTTGCTTTGAAAGAAGGAGAAATTCTGTGGGGGGAGAATATAGCAAATAAGTGGTGCAAAGTGGTGGAAAGTGGGGGAGAAGGGTAAAAAAGGAAAAGGCGGTGGCTGAAAATGTTCATGGGTGAATATCGACATGCCATGGATGAAAAGGGAAGAGTAATAATGCCTGCTCGCTTCCGGGAAACTCTGGGGGAGAAATTTGTAATCACCAGGGGCCTGGATAACTGCCTTTTCGTTTATCCTGTTCAGGAATGGAAAACGCTGGAGGAAAAACTTAAAAATCTTCCCCTTACCCGCCAGGATGCACGGGCATTTGTCCGTTACCTTTTGTCCGGAGCAGCCGAATGTGAATTTGATAAACAGGGCCGTATTTCAGTTCCCAACAACCTGAGGGACCATGGTTTAATAAAAAAAGATGTGGTGATTATTGGGGTAGCGGACAGGATAGAGCTCTGGAGCAAGGAGAAATGGGAAGAATACCTGAATAAAGCGAAAGATTCTTACGAGGAAATCGCCGAAACCATGGATGAACTGGGAATTTAACCGGAAAGGGGCCAAATAAATGCAGAATTTCCACCAACCGGTTTTGCTAAATGAAGTTTTAGAGTTTTTAGGGAATAGCAAAGGTTTTTTTCTCGACGGGACAATCGGTGGTGGAGGGCATAGTAAGGTCCTATTGGAAAAGAATGAAACCATCGAAATTATCGGAATAGATAAGGACCCCAGGGCTTTAGAGGAGGCAAAACAAATCCTTGAACCCTGGAAAGAAAAAGTAAGGTTTTTCCACGGGGATTTTAAAGATTTTGAGGTCTATATCGGAGAGCTGGGAATAACCGGGTTTGGCGGGGTTTTGTTGGATTTAGGAGTTTCTTCCTACCAGCTTAATAGACCAGAAAGAGGTTTTAGTTATCACCAGGATGGTCCCCTGGACATGAGAATGGATCCTACAAGCGGCAAAACTGCAGCCGACCTGCTAAATGGGTTTCCGGTTCATGATCTTTCCCGGATTTTTAAAGAATATGGTGAGGAACGCTGGGCCAAGAAAATCGCTGGCAAGATTGAAAAAAGAAGGAAAGAAAAAAGGATAGAGACTACAAGAGAACTTGCAGAAATTATTACCCAAACTGTTCCCCATGATCGGGGGGGACATCCAGCCAGAAGAGTTTTTCAGGCGCTCAGAATAGCAGTTAACGATGAACTAAAAGGTCTGGGTAAAACTATAGAGAAAATGGTTGATTTTCTTAATCCGCAGGGTAGAATGGGTATTATTACTTTCCAATCGCTCGAAGATCGTCTGGTTAAGAATGTATTTCGAAAGCTCAGTCAGTGCAATTGTCCAAAAAACTTACCCTGTGTTTGCACGGGACCTCAAATAAAGATTTTAACCAAGAAACCTGTAGAACCAAGCGAAGAAGAAGTTGAACAAAACCGAAGGGCCCGCAGTTCCAAACTCAGGGTTATAGAAAAGCTAAATTTGACGAAGGGGAAGGAGGAAGGACGATAAATGGAAAAGAATTATCAAAGAAGTGTTGTTTACAATCCAGGATCGCAAAAAGTTAAACCCCGTCCCACCAAGTCCTCCATTCCCTGGTTTTATATTTTCCTTATAATAGTTAGTGTGGGGATTTCAATTAGTTTTCTCGTTTTGCAGGCCGGTATTTCATCCTTGAATTATGAGATTGAAACAGTACAAAGGGAAATTGATGTCCTGGAAAAAGCAAACCGGGGTCTGCGACTTCAATTGGCTGAAAAAACAAACCTTAGGGAAATTGAAAAACGAGCCCGCCAGGAACTGGCCATGGTAAGACCAGAGCAACAGGATTACATAGTAATGGCGAAACCAGAATTGCAGACGGTTGAGAGAACTGATCGGGAAGGAACCTTTGAATTAAACCTTGCTGGATTTTTTGGGGAACTTGCCCAGTGGGTTAGGGAACGGGCAACTGTAGCTGCAGGTGCCCTGGGGGAGTAGGAGGTGATTCGCTTTGGGCCAGGGAAACTTGCTAATTAAAAACCGAATTATTATATTATTTGTTTTCTTCGTAGCGCTGATGGTGGCAATTTTTGCCCGGCTTTTTTTCATCCAAATCGGGCAAACAGAAGCCCTGGGACAAATGGCCAGTGACCAGAGGTTACGGATGCTCCAGTTAGACCCAAAACGGGGATTGATTTATGACCGACTGGGGCGAGAACTGGCTATAAGCGCTGCAGCAGAAACAGTTGTGGCTTTTCCCCCGGAAATTGAAAACCCCGAGAAAACGGCCCGGGATTTGGCGGGAATTTTAAACTTCTCCTACAATGAGATTTATCGGAGAATAACCCAACCCCGGGCTGCAATTTATTTGGAGCGCAAAATTGACGACCAGAGGGCTCAAAAAATTGCCAGCTGGGAACTTCCAGGGATTTCTTTTATTGAAGAGAGCAAGAGATTTTACCCTCAGGGCGAACTCGCCGCCCATATTATTGGTTTTGCGGGGGTGGATAATCATGGGCTGGAAGGTATTGAGGTTTCAATGGACCATTTTCTCCAGGGGCAACCGGGGCGAATGTCTACGCAAAGGGATGGTCTGGGCCAGGATATTCCACAGGGCATTGAAAGATATATCCCCCCTCAGGATGGGCACGATATTTATTTGACCATTGACCAGGTTATCCAGTACATAGCTGAAAGAGAACTGGAAAATGCTTTGCAACAGCACGAAGCCAGGGGTGGGAGTGTTGTTGTTCTTGACCCCCAACTGGGTGAAATTCTGGCAATGGCCAATTACCCGAGCTTTAACCCCAATAATTTTCAGGCTTACCCTTCTTCTTCCTGGAGAAATGCTGCAATAACCAATAATTTCGAACCGGGTTCTACTTTTAAAGTAATCACCATGGCTTCTGCTCTGGATGAAGGGGTTGTAAACATGGAAGATGTTTTTTTCGATCCCGGTCAAATCAGGGTGGGTCCTGAAACAATCAGTTGCTGGAGAGAAGGAGGTCATGGGACCTTAAATTTCACTGAAGTTGTTGAAAAATCCTGTAACCCGGGTTTTGTCCAGGTAGGAAACCGACTTGGGGTAGAAAATTTCTACAGGTATATTCAGGCTTTTAATTTTGGTAACCGCCTGGGGATAGATCTTCCAGGCGAAGCTAGAGGCCTTGTTTATGATTATAGTGAAATGGGACCTGTTGAAATGGCCACGATGACTTTTGGCCACGGAATTGCAGTAACGCCGCTGCAGATGGTGATGGCAACAGGGGCAATCGCTAACAAAGGTTTTCTTCTTGAACCCCGCCTGGTTAGAGAGGTACGGGATTCAAATAAGAATTTGGTGGAAAGCTTTGGACCAAAAGTTTTGCGACAGGTGGTATCTGAGGAAACGGCTGAAATGACCCTTGCTCTTCTGGCCAGTGTAGTTGCTTCAGGGACGGGGTCCCAGGCCCAAATTCCTGGTTATGAAATTGGGGGAAAAACAGGGACAGCGAAATATTACGGGAAAGAAGCTTATGACTCTTCTTTTATTGGAGTTGTCCCCATAGATGATCCTCAGCTGGTTATTCTTGTTGTTCTCTACGAAGTTACAAGTTATCCTTATTATGCCGGCGAGATTGCCGCTCCAATCTTCAGGGAAATCGCCCAGGATTCTATCAGATATCTGGAGTTGCGACCAACTGTGCCTCAGGATATTCCCCAGGTTGAAGTTAAAACCGAAAAGACAATAGTTCCTGATGTAAAGCATCTTTCCCCGGAGCAGGCCATGGAAGTTTTGCGAGAGGTTGGTTTCAATGTTAAGCTGGAAGGAATGGGTGAAAGGGTAGTTGATCAGGTTCCCCTACCCGGAGCAAATCTCCCCCTGGGTGCAACAGTGGTTTTATTTTTCCAAGAAACCCGGGATAGAATGGAGAATTATTATACCTTTGTACCCAATCTTAGGGGTTTAACTCGAGAAAGAGCAGGGGAAATTTTGTCATCCCTGGGTTTTAAACCCTTATTTTCAGGGAGTGGGGCAGTACAAAGCCAGGAACCATCAGCAGGGGAATTCAGGCCACAGGGCGAAGAGATAAAACTGCAATTGCGCTAAAAAAACCAGAAGGGGTATAAAATGAGACTTAAAGAGGTTAAGGAATTAATTCCCAACTCAAAACTTTTTGGTTCGGAAAATGTAAAAATTAAATCTTTAGCCTATGACTCCCGGGAGGTAGAAGAGGGATCGCTTTTTACAGCAATCAGGGGCTACCGTTTTGATGGACACGATTTTATTTCTGAAGCAAGAGAAAAGGGAGCCACAGCCTTGATTGTTGAAGAAGAGGGTGATTATAAACTTCCCTATCTGCTGGTAGAGGATAGCAGATTCGCTCTGGCAAAGGTTAGTACCGCATTTTATGATTATCCCGCCCGAAAAATGATTTTAATTGGAGTAACAGGGACCAATGGAAAAACCACTACTTCTTTTTTGCTTGAGGGAATTCTGAATTATGCCCGGGAAAAGCCAGGTTTGCTGGGGACTGTAACCTACCGCTACAAAGAAAGAACCTTTCCGGGAGAAAGAACAACTCCCGAATCTATGGATTTACAAAAGCAACTGGCAGAACTTGTTTCACTCGGGGCAAAAAGTGTTGTTATGGAAGTATCCTCCCACGCCCTAAAACTTAAAAGGGTAGGCGCAATGGAATTTGATATAGGGGTTTTCACCAACCTTACTCCCGAGCATGGCGAGTTTCATCCTTCCCAGGAAGATTACCTGGAGAGTAAAGCGCTTTTATTTAATAACTATTTAAAAGGAACGGGTTTTGGAGTGATAAACGCTGATACGGATCAGGCTCCATATCTTTTGTCACAGAACAAGGGAAAATCCCTTACATATTCTCTCCAGGGGCGGGGAGATTTAAATGGCAAGATTTTGGAAACTGGTCCCGAAGGTTTAGTTTTACGAACTTTTTGGGGGCAAGAACACAAGGATATTGGTTTAAGCCTGGCCGGAACTTTTAACGCTTATAATGCTCTTGCAGCGATAGGGACCGGTCTCGCCTTGGGTTTAGACCTGGAAACAATATCCCGGGGAATTAAACAGGTCAAGGGTGTTCCCGGTCGTTTTGAACTGGTTGGCCGGGGAGAAGAAGTCGGGGTTATTGTTGATTTTGCTCACACCCCGGACAGCCTTGCTAACGTATTAAGGACCGCCCGGGATATTGCCCCCAAAAACCTTATTCTTGTTTTTGGTTGTGGCGGGGATCGGGACAGAGAAAAAAGACCTGAAATGACGAAGTTTGCAGTTGAGCTTGCAGATTATGTAATAATAACTGCAGATAATCCCCGCAATGAAGAATTGGCACAAATTATTGAAGACATGAAAACCGGGCTGGATAAGGAAGAAAATATCGAAATTATTCCTGACCGGGAAAGGGCAATTTTCCGGGGGATTGAATTGGCCGAAAAAGGCGACCTGGTTTTAATTGCAGGAAAGGGCCATGAAACCGGGCAGGAGATAAAAGGAGAATTTTTCCCCTTTGATGACCGAAAAGTTGCCCAAAGGGCTCTAGAAAGGAAAAAAAGGGGGGCTGAAAATGGAGAAGATGAACGCTAAAAAAGGTGCCAAAATTTTAGGGGGCAAATTTTCCGGCCCTGAAGAATCAAATTTCGCTGGAGTTACCATTGATAGCCGGCAGGTTGAAAAAGGAAATCTTTTTGTTGCAATCATTGGAGAAAAACATGATGGCCATGATTTTCTGGATCAGGTCTGGGAAAACGGAGCTGCTGGTTCCCTTGTTTCCCGGGAGTTAACTCCCCCTCCAGGGAAATTTCTAATTAAAGTTGATGATACTTTGAAAGGCTTACAGGGACTGGCCGGTTATTACAGGACTATTTTTGATCCCCTGGTAATTGGTATTACGGGAAGTAATGGAAAGACAACAACAAAAGATTTCATTGCTGCGATTACAGCGGAGGAAAGGCCGACTCTAAAGACCCCGGGTAACCTGAATAATCAGTATGGACTTCCCCTTACCTTACTAAAACTGGGTGAGGGGATAGAAGTTGCTGTGGTTGAGATGGGGATGAACGCTCCAGGAGAAATAGCTCTATTAAGTTCCATTGCCCGCCCTAAAATTGGCGTTCTTACCAATATCGGGCCTGCGCATCTTGAATTCCTTAAAGACCTGGAGGGGGTAGCTAAAGCAAAAGGTGAGATGGTGGAGGCACTGCCCCCCGATGGAACACTGGTTTTTAATGGAGATGATCCCTATGCTAACCAAATTGCAAAAAAGTATTCAGGAAAGAAAATTTCTTTTGGATTTGAGGAAAATAACCTTATAAAAGGGCAAGAAATAAAAAGACTGGGCTACCAAAATATTGCCCTGGGAGTTTCGATCAGGGATGATTATCATCTTTTCAGATTACCTCTTTTGGGAAAACATAATGTTTATAATGCCCTGGCTGCCATAGGGGTTGGCTGGTTATTGGGCATACCCCTCAGCGAAATTGGGGAGGGGCTTTTAAAGGCTGAATTATCCGGAAATAGAATGGAGATTAAAAAAATGCCCCAGGAGTATCTGATGATAAACGATTCCTATAATGCCAACCCAACCTCAATGAGACACGCCCTGGAAATATTAACTGAAGTTGCAGTTGATAGAAGCATTGCCCTTCTGGGTGATATGCTGGAGTTAGGGGTTTCATCGGATAAATACCACCGGGAAATTGGACATTTTGTTGCTGAGTTAAACATCGACCTCCTGTTAACAAGGGGTCCCGGAGGGAAAATAATCGGGCAGGGAGCACGGGAAAAAGGTTTTCCGGCCCGGAGAATTATTAATTTCCAGGATAATGATCAGGCTCTCGATTTTTTGCGGAAAAACCTTACAGCAAAAGACACCTTATTAATCAAGGGATCCCGGGGTTTGCAACTGGAAAAGGTCGCCCAGGGGCTTAAGGGGTGGGAGAGTTGAGTCAGACAATTATATCCGGACTGGTCAGTTTTGGAATTATGGTTTTCTTGCTGCCCTTCGGTTTGAGGGTGTTGAAAAAAATCCAGGTGGGTCAAAAAATTAGAGAAGATGGACCGGAAAGCCACCTGAGCAAAGAAGGAATTCCTACCATGGGGGGAGCTCTTTTCTGGCCGGTCCTCCTGGTTACTATTCTTTCCCTGGGTAGAATTGATCCCTTTTTAATCTGGACCATTTTTATTACAGCTGGATTTACCTTAATTGGAGGACAGGACGATTATTTTAAAATCAAAAAAAGCCGTTCTCTGGGTTTAAAAGCACGTCATAAAATTTTGTTAATGGTTTTGCTCTCGGGTTTAGTAGGAGTTTACATTTTTTTCTTTCATCCCGGCGGTTCTGCTCTGCTCATCCCCTGGTCGGGAGGAGAAATAGACCTGGGCTGGCTGATTATTCCTTTAATTATTCTGGTTTATCTGGCTTCTGCTAATGCTGTGAATTTGATTGACGGTCTGGATGGGCTGGCAGCCGGCGTAACCGGGATTATCTTTATTGGTTTTGCAATTTTAAGTCTTTTCCAGCAGGAAATAACAGGGGCCATTATCGCGGGAAGTGGGGCAGGATTATGCCTGGGTTTTTTATGGTTTAACTGTCACCCTGCAAAGATTTTTATGGGAGACACCGGATCTTTAATGCTGGGGAGTCTACTTGCTTCCCTGGCGGTGTTTCAGCAAATGAGTCTTTATCTCCTGATACTGGGAGGTCTATTGGTAATTGTTACCCTTTCGGTGATAATCCAGGTTGTTTATTTCCGCTTAACCGGGGGCAAAAGAATTTTTAAAATGAGTCCCCTGCATCACCACTTTGAACTGAGCGGCTGGCCCGAATCCCATGTTGTAATTAGATTCTGGTTGGTTGCGGCAATTTTTACCCTCCTGGGAATCTGGGGGGGGTTGTAGTGGATTTAAAAGGGAAAAGGGTTTCAGTTGTGGGCCTGGGAGAACGGACAGGACCTGCGGTAATTGAGTTTTTGCAGCAAAAAGGGGCAAAAGTTTTTGTCAGTGAGGCCAGCACATCCTCCCCCTTTCAGGGCCATCTTTCCGGGGTGGAAATTGAATTTGGGGGACATTCTTCTCGGGTTTATGAAGATAAGGATTTAATTGTAGTAAGTCCCGGCGTTCCGTCCGACATTCCAGTTCTCAAGGAGGCTTTCCAGGCAGGAGTTCCTGCCTGGTCGGAAGTTGAACTTGCTTTCCGTTTCTCCCAGGCCCGGTTTATTGCGGTTACAGGAACGAATGGAAAAAGTACCGTGGCCAGTTTATTGGGTTTGTATCTAAGCAACCTCGATCAGAAAGTTGTGGTAGCTGGAAACATTGGAGTTCCCTTAATTAGCAAAGTTACCCCACTAGAGAAAGATGACTTTGTTGTAGCCGAGGTAAGTTCTTTCCAATTAGAGCTCATTGAAAAATTTCGGCCCGAAATTGCTTTGATTTTAAATGTTGCTCCTGACCATCTGAACCGACATAAAAACATGGACGATTATTTTGCAATCAAAAAGAAAATTTTTCAAAACCAGGGAGAAGACGATCTTTTGGTTCTAAATTATGATAACTTCTGGACCAGGAGCCTGGAAGGGGAAAAGACGCTACCAAAAAAAATCTGGTACAGTCTTGAAAAAAAAGTAAACGGTTTTTACCTGGATGGGAAAAATCTTTTTGATGGGCTGCAACAAAAACCCCTATTGGAAACCGGGGAGATAAAAATTCCCGGGAAACATAACCTTGGTAATGTTTTGGTAGCAGCGGGAATTGCTTCTTTTTTGGGAGTAACAAGGGAGGATTTGGCAAGGGAGACCTCTCAGTTTAAGGGTTTGCCCCACACGATGGAACTGGCAGGGGAAATTTCCGGGGTTAAAATTATTAACGATTCTAAGGGGACCAATCCCGAAGCCACTGTCTCAGCAATCAAAGGTTTGCCTGGAAATAAAGTATTAATTGCCGGAGGACAGGATCGTGGTTTGGATCTAAAGGAGATGGGCAGGGCGATATCCCGGGAAAAAATAAGAGCTTTAATCCTCACTGGAGAAAATAGAGAGAAGGTTAAACAAGCTGTTTTGCAAGAAGGCTATCAGGAAATTTTCCTTGTGGGAAGTCTACAAGAAGCAGTCAGGGTTGCCTGGGAAAAAGCTCAAAAAGGGGATTGGATCCTCTTTTCCCCGGGTGCTGCAAGCTGGGACCGGTACAGGAATTTTGCAGAGAGAGGAAATCTTTTTAAGAGATTAATTACGGAACTCGAGGGGAGGGGAGAAAATGGAACGCCGGGGAATTGATATCGCCTTGCTTGTGGTTGTTTTAACCCTGGTTGGGTTAGGTTTAATTATGGTTCTCAGCGCCAGTTCCATTCAAGCCCTTTCCCGTTATGGTGATACATACTATTCTTTCAAAAGACAGGTGGTCTGGGCTGTTTTGGGAATTTTATCCATGCTTATCCTTTCCCGGATTGATTATCATTTTTGGGGACGATTTGGGAAATTAGTCCTGATCCTGGGGATTTTGGTTTTGGGTTTTGTTCTAATTCCGCAGTTTGGCTATATGGCGGGAGGGTCGAGACGCTGGATTGTATTGGGACCCATTGTGGTTCAGGCTTCTGAAGTAGCCAAGTTTGCTCTGGTAATATACATGGCTGGTTATCTTGCCTATAAAAATGAGCGGGTCAGGTCTTCTTTAAAGGGTTTGCTTCCTCCCCTTTTGGTTTTGGCCTTTGTTTTATACCTGATTATTCTTGAACCAGACCTGGGAACGACAATTAGTATTGGAGTTACCGTTTTTCTTATGCTTTTTGCTGCGGGAGTCAGGGTCGCCCATTTAGGATTGTTATTTTTGGGATCGGTTCCGATCATGTATTATTTTATGATGGGAGAATCATATCGCAGGCAGAGACTGATGGCTTTTATTAACCCCTGGCAGGATCCCCTGGATTCCGGGTTTCACATTATTCAATCAATGTACGCCCTGGGTTCAGGTGGCCTTTTTGGAGTTGGTTTTGGCCAGAGCAAACAAAAATTTTTCTACCTTCCCGCCCCCAGCACGGACTTTATTTTTGCAGTAATTGGCGAAGAACTGGGTCTTTTGGGGACAGCTTTAATCCTTGTTTTATTCTTCATTCTGGCCTGGAGAGGTTTGGCCATAGGGCTGAACGCTCCTGATCTTTTGGGAACACTGCTTGCAGTCGGTTTAACAACAATGATAGTTATCCAGTTTATTATCAATATTGGAGTGGTTTCGGGTTCGCTTCCTGTTACGGGAATAGGTTTGCCTTTTATCAGTTACGGGGGGTCCTCGCTGGTTATTATGTTAAGTGCAGTGGGTATCCTTCTCAATATCTCCCGGCAGGTCAGGAATTAGGAGGGGGCCGCATGAAAATTGCAATAGTTGGGGGAGGAACAGGAGGGCATGTTTACCCAGGGATAGCAGTGGCTCAGGCCTGGAAGGACAGGGCGGAGATAGTTTTTTTGGGTCAGAAAAACAAATTCGAGGGGCAGGTAGTTCCCCAGGCGGGATTTCAGTTAATCCCTATCGCTGCATCGCCCATAAGCCGGAAAATATCTCTGAGCCTCTTTAAAACAGGGTGGAGTTTATTGCTGGGAACACTGCAATCTTTTCGGTTCCTCCGCAAATTCAAACCGGATATTATTTTGGGAACGGGTGGTTATGTTGCTGCACCGGCGTTAATGGGGGCAGTATTTTTAAAAATCCCTATAATAATTCATGAACAGAATGCATACCCCAGCCTTACGAATCGACTTCTTGCCCGCGCAGCAAAAGTTGTCTGTATTAGCCTTCCTCCTGCGGGAAAACATTTTTCTCGGGCCAAAAAGGTAATAATAACGGGGAACCCTGTTCGTTCTGCTATTTTTAATTATGACAGGAAAAAAGCACGCGAAGAATTGGGGCTGGCAGATCAGGATCAACTGGTTTTGATTGCCGGAGGCAGTCAGGGTGCGCGTTCGGTAAATAGGGCTGTGGTCCGCTGGTTAAAAAATAATGAGATTAAAAAGAACTGGAAAATTGTCCATGCTACCGGAAGGAATAACTACTCTGAAGTGCTTGCTTATTATAATAAAATCGGGGTTAACCCCGAAGAAAAGAGTTATCTGCAAATGCTACCATATATTGAAAATATGGGCCAATTTATGGCAGCTGCAGACCTTTTTGTTGGCAGGAGTGGAGCCACAACGGTTTCAGAAATAATCGCCAGGGGAATTCCTGCAATCCTTATCCCTTATCCTTTTGCAGCTGAAGACCATCAAACTGCCAACGCCCGGTTTTTAGAAGAAAATGGGTCAGCAATAATTTTACCCGATGAGGAATTAGAAGCAGGAAAACTGGCAAGTTTAGTAGAAGAATTGCTAAATGACCGGAAAAGATTGGAGAAAATGGGCCGAAAAAGTGTTTTTTTGCGCCAGGGTAATTCAGTTGAAAAAATTTCTAAAGTAATGGAAACAGTTTTGCAAGATATTAATGCTGGGAAAAAAGGTGGTGAAAACCTTGGGAAATGAACCAGGAGAATATAGCAACCTGGATGGGAAAGGGCCTTTCCATTTTGTTGGCATCGGGGGCATTTCCATGAGTGGAATTGCTCGGCTCCTCCTGGAAAAAGGATACCAGGTAAGCGGTTCAGACCTAAAGGATTCAGAACTTTTACGGACACTCAGGGAGGCCGGCGCAAGGATTTCTATAGGCCATGATCCCCTAAATATAGCAGGAGTGGGAACGGTAATTATTTCTTCGGCCATTCCTGAAGATAATTGTGAAGTTAAAGAAGCCCACAAGCAAGGGCTTCGTGTCTGGCAGCGGGCTCAAATGATTGCCAGGCTAATGGAAAACAAACGTGGGATTGCCATCGCGGGGACACATGGGAAAACCACTTCGACTTCAATGGTCTCTCTCCTTTTGGCGAAAAATGAGTTGGATCCTACTGTTCTAATTGGCGGAGAATTAAATGATCTGGGAGGTAATGCAAAGCTTGGTAGGGGAGACCTGGTGGTAACAGAAGCCGATGAAAGCGACGGGTCTTTTCTGTTTTTTTCTCCAGAAATTGCTTTGATAACAAATATTGAACTGGATCACCCCGATTATTATTCCTCGTATCAAATGGTTCTTAATGTTTTCCAAAAGTTTATTAAACGTGTTGCTCCCGGGGGAAGGATAATCGTTTGTGTTGATGATCCCGGAGTTCAAAAAGTTCTTGAGAGTGGGGAAACAAAAGCCGCTGTTCTGGGGTATGGAATTGAAAACGGTGAACTTCAGGCCAGAGAAATTGAATTAAAAAATGGGGCGAGTTGTTTTCAGGTTAATTATCAGGGAGAAACTTTAGGAGAAATCACTCTAAAAGTTCCCGGCCGCCACAATGTCTACAATGCCCTGGGGGTCATTGGAATTGCCCTGGTTCTGGGGTTGGAATTTTCCGGGATCAAAAAGGGATTGGAAGCCTACCGTGGAGTTCAGAGGCGATTTGAGCAGGTGGGGATTGCAGGAGGAATCTGCATTGTTGACGATTATGCTCATCACCCCACTGAAATTGAAGCAACAATAAGTGCGGCAAGGAGCAGTGACCCCAATCGAGTTGTTGTGATCTTCCAACCACATCGATACACGAGAACCAATTATTTACTGGATGGTTTTGCCCAGGCCCTGCAAAAAGCGGACAGGGTTGTAGTAACCTCAGTTTATTCAGCATCTGAAAAACCAATTCCTGGAGTTAGCGGGGAAAAAATTGTTCGCCTGATTGAGCAGGAAGGTGGCAAGGGTAAGGCCAGTTTTTGTCCAAACCTGGAGGATATACCGGGTTTTCTTGGTGAAGAATTGAGGCATGGGGACCTAGTTCTTACTCTTGGCGCCGGAGATATATACAAAGTTGGACCACTACTTTTAGATCTCTTGAAATCGGAGAAAGGGGTTTCTGCAGGAAGCGGTTAAAGCAAATACCAGGAGGCAATGTTGATGCAGGGAATAAGAATCCGGCAGGGAGAAAAACCATTAAAAGGGGAGGTTAAAATAAGCGGTTCCAAAAATGCTGCTCTGCCGGTCATGGCCGCTACAGTTTTGGAACCAGCTGAATATGTTCTGAATGATATTCCCATTTTGAGGGATATTAAGTTTATGAAGGCGGTATTAGAAGCCCTTGGAGGTAAGGTGGAGCAGAAGGGAAATGCAATGCTGATTGACACCCGGCATTTAAATTCAACTGAGATTCCAGATTATCTGATGCGCCGAATGCGAGCCAGCATTCTTTTTATGGGCCCATTACTGGGAAGATTTGGCAAGGTAAAGGTTTCTCAACCTGGTGGTTGCAGTATTGGCCCCCGTCCAGTTGACTGGCATGTTAAGGGCTTACAGCAATTGGGAGCCAAATTTCAGGAAAGCCATGGCTTCCTCACCGGGTGGGGGAGTTCTCTCAAAGGCAAAGAGATTCACCTGGATTTTCCCAGCGTTGGCACAACTGAAAATATTATGCTGGGTGCGGCTAAAGCCAAGGGCAATACTATAATAAGAAACGCGGCCCGGGAGCCGGAAATTGTTGATTTGCAGAATTTTTTAAACTCCATGGGTGCTGAAATAATTGGCGCCGGGACTGATATGATAAAAATTACCGGAAAAAAAGAGTTGAATGGAACCGAACATACGGTTATTCCCGATCGGATTGAGGCGGGGACCTTTCTTGTGGCGGGGGCAATTACCAGGGGAGAGATTAAATTACTTAATGTTATTCCTGAGCACCTGGAATCTGTGATTGCAAAAATTAAAGAGGCGGGCTTTGAATTAGTGGAAGAGGGAGATACGCTGACTATTTTCCCGGCAGGAACAGCTCCGAACTCTTTGGATATTAAAACCTATCCCTACCCTGGATTCCCTACTGATATGCAACCTCAATTTATGGCCCTTTTGTCCCTGGCCCGTGGAACTAGCGTTTTAACGGAAAATATTTTTGAAAACAGAATGAAGCATGCCGAGGAACTCAAGCGACTGGGGGCTAAAATTCGCGTTGAAGGGAGAACCGCTATAATCGAGGGGGTTCCAAGACTTTACGGCGCATTCGTGGAATCTCCACCCGCGCTCCGTGCGGGGGCGGCACTTGTTCTCGCCGGTCTTGCGGCAGAAGGAGAAACCTGTGTTGTTGATATTGAACATATTGAAAGAGGTTATGAGGAACTGGTTGGAAAATTGCAACAATTAGGAGCTGAAATTGAAATAATCCACCTGGAAGAGGAAGAGAAGAATGGGTAAAAGGAGGTTTGGGCGCCTCCTGGTGTTTTTTTTGCTGGTTCTTGGTGCCCTTATATTTTTAAATTCTGATTTTTTCCAGGTAAAAGAACTGGAAATTGTGGGTATGGAAGGAATTGAATCCGAGGAGTTAGTCCCTAAAGAGGATGTCATGGGTTTTAATATTTTCCATATTGACAAAAAATACCTGGTGGAATTTGCTCTCCAGGATTCAACAATAAAAGAAGTTGAAATTAAAAGGAAATTCCCGGCAACCCTTGTATATTATTTGGAAGCGAGAGAACCTCTGGCCTGGGTGAAAACAGGCTCAAAATTTTTTTTGGTAGATGAAGAAGGGTATTCCATAAAAAAAGCAGAAGAAATTGTAGAATTGGATCTTCCGCTCATAAAATTGGAAGGGGTAGAACTGAAAGAGGAGGTGAGGTTAGACGAAGAAAATTTAAGGTTTTGTTTGAATTTACTTGAAAATCTGGAAAAATGGGTTTTGGAAAGAGTAACCGATGTTGTCCTGGGGCAAAAAAGAAACGTCAGGCTCTATTTAGAAGGTGGCGGGCAGATCCTTTTGGGCCAAGCTTATACATCCGATGAGTTACCGGGAATAATAATGGGTTTCATGCGGGAACTCGAGAAAGATCTCGATCGTTTGGAGTACCTTGATTTAAGATTTGAAGGTCGTCCCGTTTACAAATTAAAATAAAGTTTGACAGGAGTTTTGCTCCAAATGGTGAAAATAATTGATAATACGTTGAAAAATGAAAGGGGGCCTGAATAGATGCCCCGAAAGGAAAGAATTGCCACTCTTGACGTGGGAACAAGCAAAATTTGCGCTCTCGTGGGCGAAATTGAAGAAAATGGTACACTGGATGTCCTGGGAGTTGGCCTCAGTCCTTCAGTTGGTATCAGAAAAGGCGTTGTAATAGATATTGAACGCAACGCCCAGGCTATTCGACTTGCTTTAAAAAGAGCAGAGCAAATGGCCGGTATGGGTATCGACGAAGTATGGGTTGGGGTAGCAGGAGCGCACATTGCATCGCAAAATGCCCACGGAATGGTGGCAGTTACGGGAGAAAAAAAAGAGATAAAAGAATCAGATATCAAAAGGGTTATTGAGGCTTCCCAGATTATTTCTCTTCCCCCCAGTCGGGAAATTTTGCATGTCCTTCCCCGGGAATTTGTTGTTGATGGAAATTCGGGGATAAAAGATCCCGAGGGGATGTCGGGGGTAAGGCTTGAAGTCCATTCTCACATTGTTACTGCTTCGGCAACTTCTCTTGAAAACCTGATCAAAGGAGTGGAACGGAGCGGGCTTTTTGCCCGGGGCATAATTCTAGACCTTTTAGCGGTCAGTGATGCTGTTTTAACCCCTGATGAGAAGGATCTGGGAGTTGTCCTGGTGGATATGGGGGGTGGAACCACTGATATTGCGATTTTTAAGGATGGAGGATTGGTTTTCACCAAAATTTTGCCTGTGGGAGGAAGCCACGTAACCAATGATATCGCTGTGGGCTTGAGGACTGCAGTAAAAAATGCTGAACAAATTAAAGTTTTGCATGGCCAGGCCCGAAATGATAATGATACAGATGAGACGATAACTGTACTTACGACAAGTGGAAAAGACGAACGCGAGGTTCCTAAAAGGATGCTCCTGGAAATTATAGAACCCCGGATGGTAGAAATATTCCAGCTGATAAAAACGGCAATCGAGGAATCTGGTTATGCGGGTTTAACTCCGGCTGGCGTTGTTTTTACCGGGGGCGGCTCGCTTTTAAAAGGGGCGATGGAGGCAGCAGGAGAAACCCTAATCATTCCAGTTCGCCTCGGTTATCCCGAAGAGGTTAAAGGTTTAAATGAACTGGGTGAAGGGGCTTCCGGAGAAGCAGGGCTGGGTTATGTTTTGGCTCCACCTGTTTTTTCCACAGCTATTGGCTTGATGTATTATGGAATGGGCAGCGAACCGGATAAAAGAGCCCCCATTAAGGATTCTTTTTGGGGATATTTGAAAAAAATCGGCGATAAGCTTAAGGATACTTTTTAAAGGGAGGGAACCCTTCCATGTTAGAATATGGAACCGATATGGAGCGATTTGCTAAAATAAAAGTTGTTGGAGTTGGCGGCGGCGGAAATAACGCCGTTAACCGGATGATTGACTCGGGCCTGGAGGGTGTTGAGTTTATTTCGGTAAATACCGATGCCCAGGCCTTACTATCTTCTAACGCCGAAGTTCTCCTGCAGATTGGAGAACAGTTGACCAAAGGTCTTGGAGCTGGAGCCGAGCCAGAAATTGGGGCCCAGGCTGCAGAAGAAAGTCGCGAATTGATTGCTGAAGCTCTTCAGGGAGCTGATATGGTTTTTATCACTGCGGGGATGGGTGGAGGAACTGGAACCGGGGCAACACCTATCATTGCTGAGATTTCAAAAGAAATCGGTGCTCTGACTGTTGGCGTTGTTACCAAACCTTTTTCTGTCGAAGGCCGCAAAAGGATGAATCGGGCAGAAGAAGGAATTGAGATCCTGAAAAATAATGTGGATACCCTGATTACCATTCCCAACGACAAGCTTCTGGCCCTGGCCGAGCAGAAAACCAGTCTAATTGATGCCTTTAAAATCGCAGATGATATTCTCCGGCAAGGAGTAAAAGGGATTTCGGACCTGATCATAATTACCGGTCTGATTAACCTGGACTTTGCTGATGTCAAGGCAATTATGACTAAAGCAGGTTCCGCCTTAATGGGAATGGGTCGGGCCAAAGGGGAAGATCGGGCAGCAGAAGCTGCCAGGATGGCAACCACTTCTCCTCTCCTTGAAACCTCTATTGATGGTGCCAAGGGAGTTTTACTGAACATAACTGGTGGGCCTGATTTAGGACTCCTGGAAGCAAATGAGGCTGTAAGAATTATTTCCGAAGTCGCTGATCCTGATGCGAACATAATTCTTGGTGCAGTGGTAGATGAAAATATGGGCGAAGAAGTTATGGTTACGGTTATTGCTGCGGGTTTTGACGAAAATCAGCAGACAGAAGAACCAAAAAAAGAAAAAGAAAGGAAAAAAGAGCCCAAAAAAGAAGATGAGGAAGAGGATTTTGAAATGCCGGTTTTTACGGAAAGTGACCTTGAAATACCAGCTTTCCTTAGAAAACATAAAAAATAATTTCCCCGCAAGGGGAATTTTTTTTGCTTAAAAATAACGGGTGATACTCCTTAAATTTTGGCGCGGGGAGTTTCATTTTTGGATTGCAAATACAATAATTAAGTCTTTTCAACAAGGAGGGGAAACATAGGTAAAAAGAGAATTACTAATGGCAGAAGGAGGCGAAGAAAAGGTGAAATGTCCTTATTGCGGTCACAATGATTGCCGAGTCCTAGATTCCCGGGGTACCGATGAACAAACAGCCATTCGAAGACGGCGGGAATGTAATAAATGTAAGGAACGCTTTACTACCTATGAAAGAATTGAAGAAGCACCTCTCCTGGTAATTAAAAAAGATGGGACCCGAGAGCTTTTCAACCGAAACAAAATCCTAAACGGGATTCTCCGGGCCACTGAAAAAAGAGGAATTGAACTCGAACGATTAGAAAAAATTGCCCGGGATGTTGAACAGGAACTAAGGAATAGAATGGAACCAGAAATTCCCGGTCAGGAAATCGGGGAACTGGTCATGGAATACCTTTTAGAACTGGATGAAGTTGCTTATGTTCGTTTTGCCTCAGTTTATAGGCATTTTAAGGATATTAATAAATTCCGCCAGGAACTCGATCGTTTGCTGGAAGATAACTGAACAAGGGGGAGAAGTGAATTTGATGATTTTTCAGGGTGGAAAGGTAAAATACCTGAGTTTTTCCGATTGGAACTGGCCCTGGCTGATCCACGGTTTCTCGACTCGTTGGGGAGGAGTTTCTAATAAAGAATATCGCCAGCTCAATATGGCGGGTAGGGGAGACAATGCCAGCAATATCAGAAAGAACCGGGCCCTTTTTCTTAAAGAAATGGGCTTAATTAATCCCCGGGTTTTCATGGGTGAACAGGTCCATGGAACAAATATAAAAATGGTTAACCAGGAATCTTCGACAATTAAAAGGAATACCGATGGCCTGTTAACAAAAGAATCACAAAATGTCCTGCTGGCATTTTTTGCAGATTGTGTTCCCCTTTTCCTGGTTGTACCTGAATATAAGACTGTAGGGATAATCCATGCCGGGTGGAAGGGGACAGCCCAAAAAATCGCCTCCCGGGCGGTTGAATTTCTTTGTAAGAATTTAGAAATTGGTCCTGATAAAATCCGGGCAGGTTTGGGCCCCGCAATTGGCCCCTGCTGTTATGAGGTTGGGGCCGAGGTTGCAGAGAAGTTTTTGGAAAAAGAAATTATTTCCCGGCCTCGTAAAAAGAGGTTTTTTCTTGATCTGCCTCAGGTTAATATATTCCAGCTAGAGGATGCGGGGGTTCCTGCGGCGAATATTGGAAAAAGTGGTTTTTGCACTGCCTGCAATCCCCACCTTTTTTATTCCCACCGGAGAGATGGGGAAAAAACAGGGAGAATGGCAAGCTTAATAGCAATAATATAGGGAGAGAGAGCGGATGGGCAAGGCTAACAAAAAAAATTTATTCCTGTTTTTTTTCTGCGCTGTCCTTTTTTTTATACTGGTTATTTTTATATATTCTCCCCCGAAAAATTCCCTTTATACTGTTCAGCATGGGGAAATTCGGGAAGAATTTACCTCCGACGCGATTTTTATCCGGGAGGAGCTTGTAATTAAAAGCCAGTATTCCGGCCAGGTTAATATAGTAATTGGAGAGGGGCAAAGGGTAAGAAGTGGGACCACGGTTATGACTATTGGGGAAGAGAAAGCGATGGTATATGCCTTTGATACCGGGGTAATATCTTTCAAACATGATGGCGATGAAAATCTTTTTAACCCGGAAGACTGGGCTTATCTGGAAAGAGAACTGATAACCGGCGCTCGAAATAGTTTTTCAAATTTACGGGATGGCCAGCGGGTAAGAGAGGGCCAATTTCTATTTAGAGTTGTAAACAATTTTTGCCTTTACCTTGCAATTTTGTTTCCCCCTGAACAACCAATTCCCCCGGATGGTAGCAGTTTTAGGATTGAATTTCCCCGTCTGGATAGGGAAATTTACTGGGTTCAGGTGGTGGATACGATATTTAGAGAAAGGATTGTTATCGTTGAGCTGAGGCAATTTATTGACGAATTCCTTTCCTTGCGTACTCAACCAGTAAATGTGGTCAGGGGTGTTCAGCGGGGAGTTGTGGTGCCCCGGGAAGCAATTGTTGAAACAGATGATGGATACGCTGTTTTGGTTTCAGGCCGAGGAGAACCAGCTTTACGGAAGGTTGATTTACGGGGAGGAAATGCAAACATGGTTATTGTTGATGGATTAAATCCAGGAGACGAGGTTTATTTGCAGCCGGATTATTAAAAGCAGGAGGTGGACTTTCTTTGCAGGAAACCAGTAAAAAAAATTTGAGACGGATAAAAAAGGAATTGAACATCAACGAAAACAAAGAAGTGAAAATCATTGGGGTTACAAAAAACAGAACCTTCGAAGAAATAGAGAAGGTTTTGAATAAAGGATTAACAGACCTCGGGGAGAACAGAGTCCAGGAATTATTGAGAAAAACGGAGATGTTCCCCACCGGCGTTGGTTGGCATTTTATTGGACATCTGCAGCGCAATAAGGTAAAATATGTAGTGCGTATGCCCCAATTAGCCATGATCCATTCTGTTGATAGTCTCCGCCTGGCCAAAAAAATTTCCCAGGAGGCAAAGCGTGCCAAAAGGGTAATACCTGTTTTATTGCAGGTTAATATCGCCCGGGAAGAACAGAAGTATGGTTTCCTAGCTCAGGACTTAAACAGAAATTTACCCGAATTAGACGAACTAGAGAATATTAAAATTAAGGGCCTAATGACTATGGCTCCCTTTGTTAAAGATCCTGAGGAAACCAGGCCTTTTTTTGCGGATTTGCGCAAACTTGTCGAAAAAATCAAAGAAAAAAACTGGCAGCGGATAAAAATGGAAGAACTATCAATGGGCATGTCCCAGGACTATTTGGTTGCCCTAGAAGAAGGAGCCACTATTATCCGGTTAGGTCGAATTTTGTTTTCTGACGAAGGAGGAATTTGATGGTATTATTAATACGGACAATCCTTTTTTTCTTCGAAATCCTTTACTGGCTCATAATCGCAAGGGTAATAATTTCTTTTTTACCCCTACAGAATATCCAGAACCCCTGGAGAAAGGTTTTAAAATTTTTATTTGAGGTTACCGAACCGATTTTGAGTCCCATTAGAAATATTTTACCCAAGAATCAAATGGGAATCGATTTCTCTCCTTTTATTGCAATCTTATTATTAATTCTAATCAGGCAGCTGTTTATCAGCGCTTTCCTTGGTTAAGGGGGTGGATAGAAGTGGCAGAAAAAAAAGTAATAAAAAGTACCGTTTCTTCGCTCAGGTTAGACGCCCTTGCTGGGGTGGGCTTTGGCTGTTCCAGATCAAAAGCAGCCCAGTACATAAAAGATGGGAAGCTTGCCTATAAAGAACAACCTGTAACCAACCCCGCTCAAAGTGTTGAAGTCGGAGATTATATAGAATGGGAAAACCATGGAGTTGTTTGTCTGGAAGAAGTTGAGGGTGAGACCAAAAAAGGTCGTTTGCGGGTAATTATGTCGCGGATGAAAAAAAGGGAGGACTGAAGTTGAAATTAAATCCTTTAGACATTTATAACAAGGAATTCAGGAAGGGTTTTTCGGTTTGGTCTTATAAAAAAGAAGATGTTGATGATTTTCTGGAACAGGTGGGCCGGGATTATGAAGAGGTATATAATGAATTAAACCAGCTAAAAGAAGAGAACGAAGAACTCCAACACCAACTGGAAAAATGCAGGGCTAATGAAATGAACCTAAAACAGCAGTTGCAGCAGGCCGAAGAGGAAAAAGAACAGGTTGAAAAGGAATCCGATTTGATAATTAAAGAAGCCAAAATGAAAGCCAAAGAGATTATTGAAGATGCCCAGAAACAAATCCAGGATTACTATTCCCGCTATCAGAAGCTTAAAGAGTTAGAAGAGTTGTTCCGAGTTCGCTTCCGGACCTTGTTGGAAACCCACCTTGAATATTTAGAAAAACACGAAGCTCAGGTCCAGGAACAGGGTGAGGAGGAAGAAAGCGAGGATGGGCCAACAGAATAAAAAAATGATTGGAATTCTTGGAGGAATGGGGCCCGATGCAACAATTACTCTTTTCTACCGGATTGTGGCCCAAACCAGGGCAGAAAGAGACCAGGACCATTTACCGATTATCATTGACAATAACCCGGCCATTCCTGATAGGACCGGCGCTTTGCTTGAAGGAGGCCCGAACCCAGCTCCTTTCTTAAGGGAATCTGTTCGACGCCTGCAAAAAGCAGGGGCAGAAGTGATTGGTATGCCCTGCAATACAGCCCATGCTTTTCTGGCTGAGATCAGGAAAGATTTAAAAGTTCCCTTTGTAGATATGGTGGGATTAACTCAAGAACAGGCCGGGTTTAAAGATGGGAATTTTTTTCTTCTTGCAACCCGGGGAACAATTAAGGCAGGAATTTATTCAGGTTTACAGATTCCAGAAAAATCATTCCAGGAGCGAATTCAAGCCCTGATTTACGGGGTAAAAGCTGGTGGGAATTTAGCGGAAAAACAGCTTGAATTAAAAGAAATAATTAATATTATCAGGGAAAAGCGCGGAGGCGTTGTCCTGGGATGTACAGAATTATCCTTCCTTTACTGGCCTCCCTATAACGAACCCTTATTTAAAGATAATGGCTTTGTTATCGATCCGCTTAATTTGTTAGCCCAGGAGTTAATCAGGACCGCTGATTTGCATTAAAAATACTCCTTTTTATGGTTATAAGGAAAGGGGTTAATTTATGGCCGAAGAAAGAGAAAAGGAAGCTACAAAAGAAAAAGAAGTTGTCCACATGCTCGAAAAAATTAATGGGCGGATGGAAGATATTACCGAACGAATTGAAGAAATTGGGATTGAGGATTATTTTGACCTGCTTAAATCTCCAAGGCGACTTTTGTTTACAAATTTTATTGTCGGGCTGGCCAGAGGCCTCGGCTTTGCTGTTGGAGCAACCATTCTTGGTGCCATTTTTTTAATGGTTCTATTCCGACTCGGCGAGTTAAATCTTCCTGTAATCGGGGAATTTATTGCAAGATTGGTCCGAATTGTCCAGGAATTCCTTTAAACTTCTATTTATTGGTCCGGGGGGTATTTATTTGGTTTTGCTTTGGGCTCTAATTATTTTTTTAATGGACCAGGGGAGCAAGTTCCTGGTTGATAAAAAATTTGATATTTTTACCTCTCAGCCGATTATAGAAAATTTTTTTCATATTACCCTTTTATATAATACTGGAGGGGCTTTTGGGTTATTCCAGGGAAGAACAGCTATTTTAATAGGTTTTACTGTAATTCTTTTTCTTTTGATTTACAAATACCGCCACCTTTTACCCCAGAAAACCTGGTGGCATAAGGCTGCTTTAGGATTGCTTGTCGGGGGGGCGGCAGGCAATTTTTTTGATAGGATTTTTCGGGGACATGTAATTGATTTTCTGGATTTTCAAATCTGGCCGGTTTTTAATATTGCTGATTCGGCAATAACTGTTGCCATTTTTTTGTTTTTTTTGCAGGTTTTTTTAGATTGGAGAGCAGAAAGCAATGAAAGGTGAAACCAGGGAAATAAAAGCTATTGAGGAAGGGGAGCGAGTCGATAAATTTCTGGCCAGGTACCAGGAAGATCTTTCCCGTAATTTCATCCAGAAATTAATTAAAGACGGCAGAATTTTCGTTGAAGGGAAAAAAGTAAAAGCTAGCTATCGAATGAAAGAAGGGGAAGAAATCCGCATTGAAATTCCTCCTCCGGAACCGATAAAACTAATTCCCCAAAAAATTCCTTTAAATATTATATATGAGGATTCCTGGGTTTTAGTTATAAATAAACAGCCTGACCTGGTTGTTCACCCTGCTGTCGGGCATCCCGATGGGACTCTTGTAAATGCTCTCCTTTACCACTGCCAGGACCTAGAAGGAATCGGGGGACGGTTGCGCCCTGGAATAGTTCATCGGCTGGACCGAGATACCTCTGGAGTAATGGTTATCTCGAAAAAGGATAAGATCCACTCCGAACTTGTAAAGGCTTTCAAAGCAAGAGAGGTAGCAAAAACCTACCTGGCATTTGTAAGCGGAGGTTTTTCGCGGCAAGAGGGGTGGATTGATTCCCCGATTGGTCGCCATCCCCAGCAACGAAAAAAAATGGCGGCCGGGGTGGTTGGTGGGAGAGAGGCCCAGACTTATTTTCGAGTCCTGGGGCAGGTTGAAAACTGTTCTCTTCTTGAGTTGAAACCCCGGACGGGCCGAACGCACCAGTTGCGAGTTCACCTTGCTTATATCAACCACCCTATTCTTGGGGACAGGGTTTATGCGGGTAGAAATATTGCCACGGCAGCCCCCAGGCAAATGCTGCATAGTTTTAAACTAAAATTTTTTCATCCCTTTCTGGAAAAAGAAATGTCTTTTTCTGCCCAGCCCTGGGAGGATTTTTTGGAGGTTGCCCGTGAATCAGGTTTCGACAAATATCTTACTAGTGAGGGTGATTAAAATGGAGTACGGCTTTGACGAAGTTTTGGACAGACGGGGTACTAATTGTATCAAGTGGGATTATACTGAAGATATCTTTGGCAAAAAAGATATTCTACCCCTTTGGGTTGCGGACATGGACTTTGCAATTCCTCCCGCAGTTCAAAAAGCCTTAAAAGAGAGGGCCGATCATCCAATTTACGGCTATTCCGGTATCCAGATTTCTTTTTTCCAGGCATTTGCCAGTTGGATGGAAAAAAGACACAGCTGGCAGGTTGAGAGGGACTGGGTAATCCCCACGCCAGGAGTTGTTCCCGCAATTGCCCTGGCAATTAATTCGTTTACCCGTGAAGGGGATAAAATTGTTATTCAGCCTCCTGTTTACCCCCCCTTTTTTTCTGTTGTAAAAAATAACCACCGGGAGCTTGTTTATAATCCCTTACTGGAAACTGAAGAAGGTTACAAAATGGATTTTGACAACCTGGAAAAAATTTTAGATGATCGGACTAAAATGCTGGTTTTTTGTAACCCCCATAATCCCGGGGGCCGGGTCTGGAAAGAAAAAGAATTAAAAGAACTTGTCCGGATTTGCTCTGCAAGGGATGTTTTGTTAGTTTCTGATGAAATATGGTCTGACATTGTTTTTGCAGGTAACGAACATCGGCCTCTTGCCCAGGTTGCTGGAGATTACAGCTCCAAAGTTATCACCTGCATGGCTCCAAGCAAAACATTCAATCTCGCTGGCCTGAAAACATCGGCAACGGTTATTTCTGATCCTGATCTCCGGGATAAATTTTGTAAAACGATGAATCGTTTGGGCCTGGGGAAAATCAATGTCATGGGTACCATAGCTTTTACAGCTGCGTACAATCATGGTGAAGAGTGGCTGGAATCTCTCCTGGAATATCTGGAGGAAAATGTTAAATTCCTCGTAGAGTTCTTAAAAAACCGCATGCCTAAAGTGCGTGTTCATTATCCGGAAGGAACTTTTCTTGTTTGGCTGGATTTTAATGAATACGGTTTTTCGGACGAGGAGTTGCAGGAAAAAACAGTTCACGGGGCCAAAGTTGGCCTGAACCCTGGCTATTCATTTGGCGAACAGGGAAAAGGGTTTCTCCGAATTAATATTGGCTGTCCCCGCCCGACACTTGAAGAAGCAATGGAAAGGCTGGCCCGGGAATTTGAATAATTTCTTGACAAATTTTATATCTATTGATAATATTTAGAGAAGCATATGTGTCCTTTAAGTTAACCCTGCGAGGTTAACAAGGAAGATTTTTAGCGGCTTCCTGTTAGCCTGATAGGAAGCCTTTTTTTGTAGGAGGGGTAAAAATGAGCGAAAAGAAGAAAGTGATTATGGATGAGGGTGATATCAGGAGAGCATTGACCCGGATTGCCCACGAAATAATTGAAGCCTACAAAAAAGTCGATGACCTTTATTTAGTTGGGATTAAAACCAGGGGAGCACCTCTGGCCAGGAGAATTGCTGCCCGCATGAAAGATATTGAGGGCCGGGAAATTAAGGTTGGCGTTCTTGACATTACCCTTTATCGCGATGATCTCACTCTGGTTGGTCCTCACCCCATCCTGCACGAAACTGACCTGCCCTTTGAGATTTCCGATAAAAAGATAATTCTGGTAGATGATGTTCTTTTTACCGGTCGAACCATCAGAGCGGCAATGGATGCTTTGATGGATAAAGGGAGGCCCCGGCAGATAGGTCTTGCAGTTTTAATTGACCGGGGCCATCGGGAATTGCCCATCCGAGCTGATTTTGTTGGTAAAAATTTACCTACCTCGCGCAAAGAGATAGTGCAGGTAGAGTTAAAAGAAGTTGATCAAAATGATGGTGTTTACTTAAACAGGGAATAAAGAAAAAAGCCCTTTAATTCGGTCCAGAGAGGCCGGCAAGGGAAGCCCAGAGAAAACATTCCCCTGCCTGTTTCACTGTACCGGTTGGGAAAATTAATTAGGAGGCGGTATAATGGCAGGGAAAGAAGCAGGGATGTTTAGGGAAAACTGGCAGGAGATCGAGAAATTTGGCAGGGGAAAAGCGGCAATGCTTGCACTTCAGCACTTGTTTGCGATGTTTGGTGCCACAATCCTTGTGCCGCGTTTAACTGGTCTTGATCCTGCAGTGGCTTTATTTACTTCGGCAATAGGGACACTTGCATTTTATTTTATTACCCGGGGGCGGGTTCCTGCATACCTGGGTTCTTCGTTCAGCTTTATTATTCCCCTGCAGGTTGTAATTTTCCAGGAAAACCTGGGTTTGGGAATTGGCCCGGCAATGGTTGGAGTTGTTTTTGCTGGGCTTATTTATGTACTGGTAGCCTTGGTAATAAAAAGGGTTGGTCCTGATTTCTTTAAAAGACTGCTTCCACCTGTGGTTGTTGGACCGGTAATTATAATAATTGGTTTGGCTCTGGCCCCGGTTGCTAAAGATATGTTCATGGCTCATCCTTCTACTGCTCTGGTTACATTGATCCTGACAGTGGTCGTCAGCATTTTTATGCGGGGTTTTCTCCGCTTGATCCCGATTTTAATTGGAATTGTTGGTGGTTATATATTCGCTCTTTTCCAGGGTTTAATAGATTTTGCTCCATTAAATGAAGCTGCCTGGCTGGCCTGGCCTTCATTTACCGCGCCTTCCTTTCAGGGTTCTCTCGCAGCAATAACCATAATAACTCCAATTGCCCTGGTTACGATTGTCGAGCATTTGGGAGATGTTGTGGCTCTGAGTAAAACTGTTGGAAAGGATTTTGTTGTCCGCCCTGGTTTACACCGAACATTACTTGGAGATGGAATTGCTACAATGCTGGCAGGTTTCTTTGGGGGGCCTCCCAACACTACTTATAGTGAAAATGTTGGAGTTCTGGCTCTTACGGGTGTTAAAAATGCCTTGATTGTATCAATGGCAGCAGTTTTTGTAATGTCTATTAGCTTTGTTGGAAAGTTTGGTGCTTTGATCCAGAGTATCCCTGCAGCGGTAATGGGTGGAATAACCTTCCTTCTTTTTGGGATGATCGCGGGAGTTGGGCTACGAACCCTTACCGAGAATGAAGTTGATTTTTCCAATCCCCGCAACCTGATTATCGTATCTCTGACCCTGGTTGTTGGATTAAGTGGAATTTCCCTGGAAGTCGGGGAGCTTGTTTTTGAACAAATGGGTTTGGCAGCCATGGTAGGGATTTTCCTGAATTTGATCTTACCCCAGAAAGAAATGGGGTTTTTAACCGAAGCAACTGCGGGTAAAGTTAAGGAGTGATAGATTTGAGCTTTCTTTTAAGGGGAGCAGACCTTATTTGTCTGGGAAAAGAGGAAATAATTACCGGGGACCTTCTGATTGAAGAAGAAAGGATTGTTTCCCTGGGAAAAGAAGTAACTCATCCCGGTGAAAATACCGAAGTAATTGAATGTAAAGGGTTACAGGTCTTCCCCGGTTTTTTTGATATGCATGTTCACTTCAGGGAACCAGGGCAAACTCATAAAGAGGAAATAAAAAGCGGTTTGCAGGCGGCCGCCGCCGGTGGTTTCACCGGCGTCGCCGCTATGGCAAATACCAGTCCTGTTATTGATCAACCAGAATTAGTGGAAAGTCTTCTCGCCAAAGGAAAGAAATTGCAGGGACCGGACTATTACCAGATTGGGGCTGCTACCTTTGGCCTGTCCGGGGAAGAATTTACTGACATTCCAGGCCTTTTTAAAGGGGGAACAGTTGCAATAAGTGATGATGGACAACCAATCCCTGATACAAACATGTTAAAAGAGCTTTTGCAATGGACGCTTGAACTGGGCTTTGTTTATATTGAACACTGCGAGGATAAGACATATGAACCCGAGGATCCTCTTTCGGAGATTAATATGGTTTACCGGGACATCGACTGTCTTGCTCAAACCGGTGGGAATTTACATCTGGCCCATATTAGCTGCCAGAAATCCCTTGAACTGGTTGCAGAAGGGAAAAAAGAAGGTCTTAACTTAACCTGTGAGGTTACACCACACCACCTTGCTTTGGACCAGGAAACCGTTAAAAAAATGGGGGCCAATGCCCGGATGAACCCGCCGCTTCGGAGGCGGGAAGATGTTCTTGCCCTGCAACAGGGGGTTGCGGAAGGTTTGATTGATGCAATTGCAACTGATCATGCTCCCCACACGCCGGGGGAAAAGGATGTTCCAATAAAAAAAGCGCCCCGGGGAGTAGTGGGGCTGGAAACAGCGGTGGGTGTTATCTGGAACGAGTTATTCCATGGGATGGAACTTTCGCCGATTTTGCTGGGGCATCTTTTAGCGGAAAACCCCCGAAGAATTCTCGGATTACCCCCCGAGGATATCAGAGAGGGGAATAAAGCAAATTTCACGGTAATTGATCCAGCCCAAAAATGGAGAGTTGATCCTCAGGAATTTTATTCCAAAAGCCTTAACTCAGCTTTTTCCGGGGAATATCTTCAGGGTAAACCGGTGCTGGTATTTAAAAATGGGAAAAAAATAATGGAAAAAGGTCGGGTAATATTCCCGGCGGGGAGGAGTTGACAGTGCCTAAAGATTTTATTGTTGACCTAGTTGAAGGAGTGAAAAAGAAGAAGTCCCATGTCTGTGTTGGCCTGGATCCTGATTTTGAGAGGATTCCCGGGCATATTAAGGAGATGGCAATTAATGAATACGGGCCCAACCGGAGAGCAATTGGAGAAGCTTTTTTAAATTTCAACCGGGAAATAATCGAAGCAGTTAAAGATTCGGTTCCTGCGGTTAAACTGCAAATTGCTTTTTTTGAAGAATACGGCCACTGGGGTTTGAAAGCACTGGAGGAAACAATTTCTTTTGCCCACCACAAAAAACTACTGACCATCCTGGATATAAAAAGAGGAGATATTGGAAGTACCGCTTCAGCATATTCCCGGGGTTATCTGGGAGGAGTGAATTTCTGGTACGGGGTAAAGAAAAAAGTTTTCAATGCCGACGCAGTGACTCTAAACCCCTATCTCGGCAAAGATAGTGTTGAGCCTTTTCTCCGAGAAATGGAGGAAAATAAAAAGGGAGCATTTATTCTTGTTAAAACCTCTAACCCGGGCAGCAAGGATATCCAGGATCTTCGCTTGGAAAGCGGTGAACTCCTCTATGAAAAAGTGGCGACGATGGTAAATGATTGGGGCGGGGATTTAGTATCCGAAAAAGTTCCCTACAGCCAGTTGGGCGCGGTTACAGGTGCAACCTTTTCCGGAGCTGCGGAGAAACTTCGGGAATTAATGCCCAAATCTTATTTACTGGTCCCCGGCTATGGAGCCCAGGGAGCTGGCCCTGAAGATGTAATCCCGTTTTTCAATGAAGATGGCCTGGGGGCTTTAATTAACGCTTCCCGATCGATTATTTTTGCATATGAAAAGGATACCTACCCCGATCAGCATCAATGGGCGGCAAGACAGGCTGTTGAACAGATGAGGACAGATATTAATTCCGCTTTAAAAAATGCCGGGCGCCTCGCCTGGGGTTAAAGGAGGCCGACATGCTGCAGGAGTCTGTTTTAATCGAGAAAAATGAAGAGATAGCCCCAGGACTTTATTTTCTAAAAATTAAAACTGCAGGTATGGCAGGGCAAGCAGAGCCCGGGCAATTTATCCACATTAATCTGGGAACAATTTATGATCCTCTTCTGCGGCGACCTATGAGTATATTAAATGCCCAGGGGGAAACCCTATCGGTCCTTTACCAGGTTGTGGGAAGAGGAACCAGAATTATGACCAGATTTCGCCCCAGAGATGAAATTGATGTGCTTGGCCCCCTGGGAAAGGGGTTCGAGATTGAGGATTCTGGGCAAAATTTTCTGGTTGGAGGAGGAGTTGGAGCCGCCCCCCTGGTGTTTTTAGCCCATCGTTTAATCAAAAAGGAAGTAGATAATAAATTTTTCCTGGGAATGAGGGAGCGAGAACTCCTTTTTATAAAAGATTTTTTGCCAGAGGAAGTTGAATTTTTTTCAAGTCATGAAAATTCTCCTCGTGGTGAGGCAAAGCAGGTTACCGATTTACTTCCCCCGCATCTTAAAACTGAAAAAAAGACTTCCCTTTATTGTTGTGGCCCGGAGGGAATGTACAGGGAAATAGCAAGCCTTTGCAATGATTGCGGTGATTTTTCCATCCAGGTTTCCATCGATCGAAGAATGGGTTGCGGAGTAGGAACCTGTTTGGGCTGCGCAGTAAAGGTGAAAAAACCGCCCCGGGAAGAACTTCAGATAGTTCGAGCCTGTATTGAAGGTCCCGTTTTTCGCTGGCAGGAGGTAAATATTGATGGAACCTAAAATTCAAAGCAGAATTGGCTCCTTAAAATTAAATAATCCGCTCCTGACTGCTTCTGGAACTTATGGAAATGGCCGTGAATACAGTAATTACATTGATCTGAATTGCTGGGGAGGCCTGGTAACCAAGGGGTTAACCCTCGAATCCCGCTCGGGGAACAGCGGTATCAGGATTGTAGAAACTCCAGCAGGAATTTTGAATTCAATTGGGCTTCAGAACCCGGGGATAGAATATTTTATTAAAGAGGAAATTCCTTTCCTTGAAAAACTGGAAATCCCGGTAATTGTAAATATCGCCGGGCGAAGAATTCGTGATTATGAAGAATTAACGAGACGACTCGATCCTTTTTCTTCAGTTTCTGCTCTGGAGGTAAATGTCTCCTGCCCCAATGTGAGGGAAGGGGGCCTTGCTTTTGGATCCAATCCGGGTTTGGTTTATGAAATAACTGCAAGGCTGCGGGAAATAACCACTAAACCGCTTATAATTAAGTTGACACCTAACGTAGCTGACGTGGGAGCAATTGCAATTCAGGCAGAAAAAGCAGGAGCGGATGCCGTTTCTTTAATCAACACCCTCATGGGAATGGAGATTGACGTAGAGAGACAAAAACCCATGCTGGGTAATATAGTGGGTGGACTTTCCGGGCCTGCGGTAAAACCGGTAGCCCTGAGGATGATTTACCAGGTTTACCGGCAAATTAAAATTCCAATAATTGGCATGGGTGGTATTACCCAGGGAGAGGATGCTGTAGCTTTTTTACTTGCGGGAGCAAGGGCGATAGCACTGGGAACTGTAAATTTTGTTAATCCAAGAGCTCCTATAGAAATAAAAAATTATCTTTTGGATTATATGCATCGCCATAATTTTTCCAGTTTGGAAGAAATGGTGGGACTTGCTCACCAGGAAAGGGAGGCTTGATCGATGAAAAAAGAAGAAATAATGCAGAGACTTGAAAAATTCGGAGTACTCCAGGAGGGACATTTCTTGCTTTCCTCGGGTTTGCACAGCGACAAGTACCTGCAGTGTGCCCAAATTTTACAATACCCTGAACAGGCAGAAAAACTGGGAGCAGCGCTGGCCCAGAAATTTTCCGTTCAAAAAATTGACCTGGTAGTTGGTCCAGCTCTGGGTGGTGTGGTTTTTGCCCACGAGGTGGCCCGGAGTATTGGTTGCAGGGGGATTTTCACCGAGCGTAAAGATGGGATAATGCAATTGCGCAGGGGTTTTTCCATTGAACCTGGGAACCGGGTTTTAATTGTGGAAGACGTTGTTACCACCGGTAAATCTGCCCTGGAAGTTTTGGAAGTTGTGAAAAATGAAGGCGCAGAAATAGCAGGAATAGGTTCTATTGTAGATCGAAGCCCCCAGGATTTTGAAATGCCAGTTCCTTTCCAGGCCCTGTTGCGAGTTGAAGTAGAAATTTACTCCCCCCGAGATTGCCCCCTTTGCGAGCAGGGCCTACCCCTGGTTAAGCCTGGAAGCCGGGAGAGTAAGAGCTGATTTGGCTTTTCTACTATTTTTTATTGATGGTTTGGGGTTGAACAATAACTCGAAAACAAACCCCATCATGCAGAACAATTTTCCTCGTTTAAAGGAGATAATAACTGGAAAAGGTACAGGTAGTCTGATGATCACTGACCCTTCCCTCGACTGCCCTGGGTTACCCCAGAGTGCTACCGGGCAGACCGCTCTCCTGACTGGAGAAAATCCGATCTCACTGGTGGGAGGACACCGCAGCGGTTTTCCAGGTCCCACCCTGATATCCTTAATTAAGGAAAAATCCCTGCTGAAAAAGGTTCAGGAAAAAGGTTATAAAAGTACTTTTGTCAATGCCTACACCAGGGAATTTACCTGGGAAAATGTCCGCAGGGCTTCAGTAACTACTTATACTGTCCTTGCAGCAGGCCAGAATTTTAGGACCCTTGAAGCTTTAAGAAATAAAAAGGCTGTATATCAGGAATTTACCAATAAACAACTCCGGGAAAGAGGCTACGATGTTCCTCTATGGTCACCGGAAGAAGCAGGAGAGGTTTTATTGAATGTTGCCTCGGAAAATGATTTTTCTATTTTCGAGTTTTTTCAAACAGATATCGCCGGGCATCGCAATGACCCCAGTTTCACCCGGATAATTCTCGGAAATCTGGAAGAATTTTTAGAGAGTATAATAGAAAAAATCCCGGGAAAATTAACCCTGATTATTACAAGTGACCATGGAAACATAGAAGATTTTTCGACCCATCTTCATACAAAGAATCCAGTCCCCGCCTATGTAATGGGGAAGAATAGCCACCTTTTCAGGGAGGTTAAGGGAATAACCGATATCGCTCCAATCATAATTAAGGGATTACCTTAAAAAGTTTTCTTGATTAAGAAGGTTTTTGTTAGCATTAAAGAGAAAAAATAGAGAGATATGGGATAAACAAATTAGCCTTTTCCCTCTACTATATTTTTTAATAAGGATGGTGGTTTTTAGTGAAGGTTTCTAAACCTGAAGACATCAGAAACATTGCTTTGCTTTCCCACGGCAGTGTGGGAAAAACTTCGTTGCTGGAAGCTATGCTTTTTCATAGTGGAGCAACCAATCGTCTGGGTAAGGTCGAAGAAGGGACTACAGTGTCCGACTTCACCCCCGAAGAAAAAAACAAAGGGATTTCTATCAATGCCACTTACATCCCTCTTTATCGGGATGGGATTAAATTTAATATGATCGATACTCCCGGTTATATCGATTTCATTGGTGAAGTGCATGGTGCCCTCCGGGTGGTTGATAGTTCTATTGTTATGGTTTGCGCGGCATCGGGAGTAGAGGTAAATACTCATCGAGTCTGGAAAATGGCTGATGATGCAAATCTTCCTCGCCTGGTTTTCATTAACAAGATGGACAGGGAAAGTGCTGATTTCCGGGGCGCTTTAAGCCAGGTCCAGGAAAACTTTGGCAATGGGGTTCTTCCCCTTTTCATACCCATGGGCGTTGAAGATAACTTCAAGGGAGTAATTGACCTTTTCAGCGGGAAAGTTCATGTTTACGAAGATTGGGGTAAATATAAGGTTGAGGATATTCCCGACGAGTACGCAGATGACTACGAGGAATTCCACACGGAAATGGTGGAAAGCCTGGCTGAAGTGGACGATGAATTGATGATGAAATACCTGGAAGAAGAAGAATTGAGCAAAGAAGAACTGGAAAACGCCCTGGAAAAAGGTGTGCGGGAAGGGAAATTAATACCGGTTTTTGCCGGCTCAGTTAATAAGGGTATCGGGGTTGATGAAATTCTAAAACTTGCTCTCAGGGTGCTTCCATCACCTGTTGACCGGGGGCCGTTTAAAGGTGTTCTTCCCGATAGTGAGGATGAGGTGGAACGTAAACCATCCCTTGATGAACCCCCATGCGCCCTGGTGGCCAAAACAATGGTTGACACTTATGTAGGAAGGCTATCAATTTTCCGTGTTTTCTCCGGGAAAATAACCATAGACTCCGAAATTTACAATTCCAACAAAGAAGAAAGTGAAAAAATTGCCAAGCTTTATAATCAAAAGGGGAAAGACCAGGAAAATGTCGATGAAGTAATTGCAGGAGATATTGGAGCAGTCGCCAAACTGCAGCATACTGGAACCGGTGATACCCTTTGTGAAAAAGAAAACCCGATTATTCTTCCCGAAATTAAGTTTCCCAAGCCCAACCTTTCCCTGGCAGCCCATCCCAAGGGAGAAGGGGACGAAGATAAAATTAGTACCGCGTTAAATCGCTTCGCAGAGGAAGATCCAACTTTTGCCGTTTTCCACGATCCCGAAACAAACGAACTCGTTGTTTCTGGAATGGGAACAATGCACCTGGATGTGGTTAAGGATGTAAGTAAGCGGAAATTTGGGGTTGATTTCGAAACAACTGCTCCCAAGATTGCTTACAAAGAAACCATCCAGAAAAAAATTGAAGTTGAAGAAAAACATAAAAAACAAACCGGTGGAAGAGGGCAGTACGGACACGTCCATCTTCGACTTGAACCCCTGCCCCGGGGAAGTGGTTTTGAGTTTAAAGAGGAAATTTTCGGAGGGGCAATTCCCAACCAGTTTATCCCCGGAGTTGAAAAGGGTGTTCGGGAAGCAATGAAAGAAGGAGTACTCGCCGGATACCAGGTTGTTGATTTTAAAGCCACTGTTTTTGATGGCTCCTATCACCCTGTTGACTCTTCGGAAATGGCTTTTAAACTTGCTGCTTCCAAGGCCTTTAAAAAAGCAGTACAAAATTCTGATCCTGTTCTTCTGGAACCGATTATGGAAGTCCGGGTCGAAGTATCAGAAGAGAACATGGGTGATGTTATCGGCGACCTGAACAGTAAGCGGGGCAAAATTCTGGGTATGGATCCCCAGGACGGATTGCAAATTATTAAAGCCAACGTTCCACTTGCTGAAATGGCCAACTATGCCAATGACCTTAAATCAATTACCGGTGGCCAGGGAACATTTAGCATGAAAGTTGCTTACTACGACAAGGTCCCGCCCCGTGAAACCGAACAAATTATTGCGCAGTCTAAAAAGGATGAGGAATAAGCCTCTTATGAGGCTTTTTCCTCTTTTTTTTGAGGAGGGATTACGTGGAACGCTGGAAGAAGCTGATAAAAAAGGCGCTGGAAGCTGGAGCGGATTATGCTGATTTGCGTTATATTGAGAACGAAAAACAAGGTATCAGATGCAAAAATGGAAAAATTGAAGACTTGAATCTGGGGGAAGACCGGGGAGTAGGGTTACGAGTTTGGGTTAATGGAAGTTGGGGATTTGCCAGCATGAGCCTGTCCGAAGGAAATCTTGATACAGCCGATCAATTATCCGAGGAAGCGGTTGCCCTGGCTCGAGCGGCGAATAAAGGGCAACCTCCCAGGGATCTTGCCCCTGTTGAACCTGCTAAAACCGAGTTTACTACTGAAATTAAAGAAGACCCCTTCGATGTCTCCCTGGATGAGAAGATTGAACTACTGCAAAAAGCTCATCAGGGAATGAAGGGAGAAAAAATTTTTCTAACTACTGGAAATATCGATTGCCAGAGAGAAAAGAAGTTATTTATTTCCTCGGAAGGATCAGAAATAGAACAGACCTTTTACAGGACTGGAGCCGGAATTAGCGCAATGAGTACTGATGGAAAAGACCGCCAAATACGGTCTTATCCCAGTGCATTTGGCGGCAATTACGCTCAGAAAGGTTTCGAATTTATCAGGGAAATGGATTTAGAAGTGGAATCCGATAGGGTTCGAAAAGAAGCAGAAGAGCTTTTAACTGCAGAACAATGTCCCGAAGGAGAAATGACCCTTATCCTCGGAGGGTGTCAGCTGGGGTTGCAGGTTCACGAATCGTGTGGGCATCCCATCGAACTGGATCGAGTCCTGGGGACCGAGGCAGCTTTTGCAGGAACAAGCTTTTTGACTCCGGAGAACCTGAAAGAATTGGCTTATGGTTCAGAATTAGTTAATATCTATGCTGACGCTACGATAACTGGAGCCCTGGGCAGCTTTGCCTATGATGATGAGGGTGTTCCCGGCCAGCGAGTTCCCATTGTCAAAAACGGACGCTTTGAAAACTATTTAACCTCTCGAGAAACTGCACCGGTTTTAAAGCAGAAAAGCAATGGGACCATGAGAGCTATTGGCTGGAGTAATTTCCCCATCATCCGCATGACGAATATTAATCTCGAACCGGGGAATTCTTCCCGCGAGGAATTAATTCAAGGGACCGAGAAGGGCATTCTTTTGGATATGATTAAATCCTGGAGTATTGATGATAAAAGGATAAATTTTCAATTTGGAACAGAGATCGGTTGGCTAATTGAAGATGGAAAAATTAAGGGCATGATAAAAAACCCGACCTATACGGGGAGCACTCTTCCTTTCTGGCGTTCCTGCGATGGAATAGCTGGTTCAGCGGAATGGAAGATGTGGGGTGTTCCCAACTGCGGGAAAGGCGAACCCATGCAGGCCGCACCGGTAGGTCATGGAGCTTCCTATGCCAGGTTTAGAAACATAAAGGTAGGTGTCAGCCGATGAAAAGGGAAGAATTGAAAAAAATGGTTGCTGAATCTCCGGCAGAACATACCGAAATATTCTGCCAGCAGGGAAATCTCAAACTTTCCCGTTTTGCAGAATCAATCATCCACCAAAATATTAGCCAGGAAACAACAAATCTTACCGTGGTTGTTCATGACCAAAAACGCAAGGGGAGTGCAAGCACAACGGACCCAAGCCCTGCTTCAGTGCGACAGGCAATAGAAAGAGCCCAAAAAGCCGCAAGTTTTCAAAAACCGGACCTTGACTTCCCGGGGCTACCTTTTTCGGAAGAAATCGCTCCTGATTTACCTTCATATTCCGAAAAAACAGCCAACTGTAGCCCTGAAAAAAGGGCGAAAGGAATTGCAGAGGTTAGGAGTATTGGTGAAAGGGAAGGTTTTAAAGGGTTTGGAACTTTTTCAACTCAAGCCAACAGATATATTTCCCTGAATTCCAGTGGGAACTACCGGGAATGGGAAACTTCCCAGGCGTTTTTAAAGGTCTTATATATGGGGGGGCCTGGAGGTGGAGAAGGTTTTGCCCAGGATGTTCAGGTAAATGTTGATGATTTAAAAATTGCTGAAGTTGCTGAGAAGGCTGCAAAAAAATGTGCAGCCACTCAGGGAAGAGAGTCCCTTCAGCCGGGTGAGTATACGGTGATCCTGGAACCCCTTGCTGTTTGCGAGTTGCTTGGTTACCTTAGTTTCATTGGTTTTAATGGACTTGCCTGTAATGAAGGCAGAAGTTTTTTCACAGGAAAGATCGGGGAACAGGTCATGGCAGAGAGTATTTCCATAATTGATGACCCCTATGACGAAAATGGTTTGCCCTTTCCCTATGATGGAGAGGGGATGCCCAAAAGACCAATTCCTCTCGTAGAAGAAGGGGTTTACAAGAATTATGTTTACGATCATTATTTAGCTAAAAAAGAGGATAGAAAATCAACCGGGCATGGCCTACCTCCCGGTTTCAGGACATTTGGGGCGATGCCTATGCACCTTAAAATGAGATCCGGGGAAGAGACCAAGGATCAACTCCTGCAAAAAGTGGAAAAAGGAGTTCTGGTCACAAGGTTCCATTACGTAGGAGTAATTCACCCGCAAAAGACTATAATAACCGGTTTAACCAGGGATGGCACCTTCTGGGTGGGAAATGGAAAAATTGAGCATGCACTCAAAAATCTGAGATTTACCCAGAACATAATTGAAGCACTGAAGAAAGTAGTTGGGGTGGGAGATAGCCTCGGAAAAATGCCCTTCCAAATTGGGGCTCCTCAGGCACCTGCCCTGGTAATTGATGGATTTAATTTCACAGGAGTATCGGAGATGGAATAAAAAAAGCACGGGGTAACCCGTGCCTTTTTTTAGGACTCAGGAAGCTCAGGTGGAGCAAGTATCGTCTGATAATTTTCATAGTGAACAAAACCGAGAGGACTTCCCTTGGGCTTTTTTAAATTTTTAACCTCGGTGTAGTCAACCGCAACTTTACTGTCCTGTTTACCTTTGCTGAAAAAGGCTGCCAGGGTTGCCGCTTTAAGCAGGTCCTCATCTTTTACAGCCACGTTGTCAGTTTTGATTATGACATGCGATCCAGGTATTTCCCGGGTATGGAACCACAAATCATGCGATTTTGCTTTCCGAAATAGCTCTTCGTTCTGGCGGTTGTTTCTGCCTACGAGAATTGTTTTCCCGTCGGAAGTTTCGAACTGGCGGGGCTTGCTTTTGACATCAGGGCTGCTTTTTTTCCGCCGGATGGGAATTACGCCTGTTTCTTTAAATTCCTCTTCTAATTCCCAAACTTCTCTCAGGGAATCCGCCTGGTCCAGGTAATGATTTGCTTCTTCCAGGTACCTTACCTCCCGCCGGGTTAAACCTATCTGTTTTTTGAGGTGTTTTAAGGCTTTTTTCTTTTTATGGTATTTTTTGAAATATTGCTGGGCGTTGGCATGAGGGGAAAGTTCTGGCTTTATTTTAATTTCTATCGGGGTATTGTCCTGGTAATAATTGGGCAGTTCAACTACCTGATCCCCTTTGTTTATTTTATGAGCGTAGGTGGTTAAAAGTTCTCCCTTCACCTTGAGAGTTTCACTTCCCCGTGCCTCCCGCAGGTCTTCCTGCAGCTTTTGTAATTTCCGTTCTTTTTTCTTCAGCTCTTTATTAACCATTTTTTGTAGTTGCTTCTTTTTTCCCTGAAGTTGATTTTTTTCCCAGCTTTGAATTATGGTTGTCCCCAATAATCCGGACAGGGTAGGAAATTTTCTTTTTTCCATTTCCGGCCAGGCAACTGGTTCGAAGGGAAAAACTTCAAATAATTTTCCGTCTTCATATAGGGCAGTAGGGTGGGGTGGAGAGGTGTTGAGGAAATTTCCCAGCCAGGAAACAACTTCTTTGACTTTATCGAATTGATGATTTTCAAGATTTCCAACCTTTTCTTCGGGATCAAGTTCAGCCCTAGCCACCAGGTCCCTTGCAGTTTTGGGACCAATTCCTTCAACATTATCAAATAACAATCTCCAGGTTTTTTTATCACTGTTTTTCTCTTTTAAAATTTCCCAGGGGATCTCCCAGGGATCGTATTTCCCCTGGGCAGGAGGGGGGTTATATGGTAACCCCGAACCGATGGGTCTTTGGCTTTCTTCTCCCTGGGGTTTTAAAGCTCCCAGAACTTTTCCTTCTTTTACCAGGGCTAAATTGGCATGCCGGCCCATCAATTCAACAATCAACTGGTAGGAACCGAAATGGAAAACAAGCATTCTATCCAAGCCCCGTTGCTCAATTCTATCCAGGGGCATTCCCTGCAGGTACTTGCGGAGCAACATGGTAAAGGAAGGGGGTTTAAGGGGGTTGTCCATATTATAATCTGCCAGAAAAATCCCCTGGTCAGAAGGGTGTAGAAAAATAAATAGGTTTTTATTTTTCTGCTGGGAGCGGAATTCAAAATTAACAACCTGCTGGTGGGGTTGATATATTTTGATGATATAGCCAGTTTCTAGTTCCCTCTGCAGCTCCTCTTTAGCCTTGTAAAGCATAACACCGTCCATGATAAAACTCCTCCCCGGATCACAACTCTGTATATGCTATTATTTACTATTTGGGTGCCTATAGTCAAGCGATAATTTTTCCGGGAAAAGTTAATCCGCCATTTTAAAACCTCGGACGAATTATTGAAACACCACTTCTATTGTGGTATTATCTAGAAGAATGCAGAGGAGGAGTGCCAAATGAGAAGTATGACCGGGTATGGGATCGGGGTTGCCAAAAAAGGTCGCTGGATTTTTGAGGCCGAAATTAAAAGTGTAAATCACCGCAATCTTTCCCTTAATATTTATCTTCCGGGGGAATATTCTTCCCTGGATCCGCTGGTTAGATCAGTGGTGAAAGAGCGAATTGCCCGGGGCAGGGTTGACTTGAATATTAACGTTGAGGTTGAAGAGGGGGAAGTTCCGGAGATTTCCCTGGACAACAACCTACTTCAAGCCTACAATCATGCCATCACCCAGGCTGTCGGCAGGGGAATGGTTAGCGAAGAATTCAAGCTTTCTCTTCCTGGAGTTTTGAGACAGAAAAAAACCCCTGAACTGGAAGAAGTAAAGAAAGTTCTCCAGGAATCTGTAAAACAGGCCCTGGAACAATTAATTTTTATGCAGGAAAGAGAGGGGGAGACGCTGAAAAAGGAAATAGAAGAATATGCGAAAAAAATTGCGGAAATGGTGCAAAATATAAAAGGAATATTGCCCGAAATCCAGAAAGAACATTATCATAAGCTAAAAAGCAAACTGGAGAGCTTTCTCGAGGAAAATGATTTCGCCGAAGAAAGAATAATGATGGAAGCGGGGGTGTTAGCGGAGCGCAGCGATATTCAGGAAGAAATAGTCCGTTTGGAAAGCCATCTAGAACATTTAAGTGGGGCGTTACGGGAGAAAAATGCAGTTGGGAAAAAACTGGATTTTATTGCTCAGGAGATGCTCAGGGAAATTAACACCATCGGCTCCAAGATTAATAACAGTGAAGTCCTATACAGGGTTATTGAGTTAAAAAGTTGGGTGGAAAAAATAAGGGAACAGGTTCAAAACATTTTATGAGTTTTCAGGAGGGATAATTAATGGCTATTAAGCTTATTAATATTGGTTTTGGAAATATTGTTGCAGCTAACAGGATTATCGCAATTGTAAGTCCTGAATCGGCTCCCATAAAAAGAATTATTCAGGAAGCCAGGGAACAGGGACGCCTTGTGGATGCTACTTATGGCCGCCGGACTCGTGCAGTTGTAATTACCGATTCCGATCATATTATTCTCAGTGCAGTGCAACCGGAAACTGTTTCTCACCGTTTAGTCGATAAAGACGCTCCCCTGTAAAAATGAAAGAGGGGAAATTATTTGTTCTTTCCGGACCTTCCGGGGTTGGGAAGGGAACAGTTCTCAGGGAATTATTGCGGCAAAGAGATGATTTAGTATATTCCGTTTCAGCAACAACCCGCCCGCCCCGCCCCGGAGAAATTCACGGTAAAGACTATTTTTTCCTTACCCCCGAGGATTTCCAAAAAGGTATTGAGGAGAACCGCTGGTTGGAGTGGGCCCGGGTTCACAATCACCTTTATGGAACTCCCCGGGATTTTGTCGAAAAGACTGTTCGGGCCGGAAAACACATTATACTGGAAATCGATGTCCAGGGAGCAAGACAGATAAAAAAGAAGTGTCCTGAAGGGGTTTTTATCTTTCTGGCTCCCCCAAGTTTAGAAGAACTGGCCCAACGTTTGGAGAAAAGAGGAACAGACTCCTCTCAAGAAAAAGAAATCCGTTTACAGAATGCACTTCAGGAAATGAAGGAGCAGGATGATTACCATTATATTGTTATCAATGATCAACTACAGGAAACTGTAGACCGAATAAAAAGAATTATTTGCGACGAGGAAAGGAGAAATTAAAGGGTGGCTATTAACAAGCGGTTGAGTCATGAAAAATTAATGCAGAGAATTGACAGCCCCTATACCCTGGTTATTGCTGCTGCCAAAAGGGCTCGGGCCTTAAATGATGGAAGTCAACCCCTTATCGAGTATTCAAGCACTAATAAACCTGTAACGATAGCAATGAATGAAATAATAGCTGGGAAGGTAGATTATATCCGGAAAAAGGTTGACAGTATTAAGTAATTGAGGAGGGGGAATTTTGCTTCAGGGGAAAACTATTGTTATTGGTGTCAGCGGAGGAATTGCAGCTTATAAAGCGGTTGATATTGTAAGCCGAATGGTAAAACAGGGAGCCAAAGTCAGGGTTATTATGACCAAAGCTGCTTGCGTGCTGGTTCGTCCCATTACCTTCCAGAGTATAACCCATCAGCCTGTGGCCACGGAAATGTTTTCCGAACCTGCCAACTGGAATATTCAGCACATTGACCTGGCAACAGAAGCTGATCTTATCCTTGTTGCTCCTGCGACTTACAATATTATTGGAAAAGTAGCCAGTGGCATAGCCGACGATCTTCTGACCACAACCATCTCGGCAACAAAAGCCCCCGTTCTTTTTGCTCCAGCCATGAATACCCGGATGTATGAAAATCCAATTCTCCAGGCTAATCTCAGGAAGCTGCAGGAAATGGACTATTCCTTCATTGAGCCGGAAGTGGGACGATTGGCTGAAGGGTCTTCGGGTAAGGGCAGGCTTGCGGATAACGAAATTATAATTGAAGAAGTAATCCGGGCCTTAACCCCCAAGGATCTTGCCGGAATGCGTTTGCTGGTCACTGCTGGCCCAACCCAGGAGTTTATTGATCCGGTAAGGGTTTTGACCAATCCTTCATCAGGAAAAATGGGTTACGCTATCGTTCAGGCAGCTTTGCGCCGCGGGGCCCAGGTAACCCTGATTACCGGGCCTACGCATTTAAAATCTCCCTGGGGGTTAAATGAACTGGTAAGGATTTCAACTACAAGCGAAATGCTGGAGGCTGTTGTAAAAAGGTGTTTGGACCACGATGTAATAATAAAAGCCGCTGCCCCGATGGATTTTCGCCCCAAAGAAACTTTTAAAATGAAAGTGAAAAAAGAAGAGAAAAAGGAACTTGTTTTGGCTTTAGAGCGCAATGAAGATATTCTCGAAGCAATCGGTCGGGAAAAAGGTGACCGAATTCTGGTAGGTTTTGCCGCTGAAACCGAGAATATTGTTGCCAATGCCCAGGAAAAATTAAAAAGAAAATATCTGGATTTTATTGTCGCCAATGACGTTTCCGCGGAGGGCTCCGGGTTTGGAGTTGATACAAATCAGGCAACCCTTGTTTTCCCCGATTCTTATGAAAACCTACCTCCCGCAACCAAATTTGATCTGGGAAACAGGATCCTTGATGAGGTGCAGATACTCAGGCGTGAAATCAAATAAAAAGAGCCTTTTGGGCTCTTATTATTTATGTATACTTTTTAGAGATATTATGAAGGAGTTATTCTTTTTTTGTAAAAATTGTATAATTGTTTGCAAAAGTTGAAGCGAAAGAGGTGTAAAGGTTGCCAAAAAAAGGGAAGGTTGCGATCGACGAATCCTGGTGTAAAGGTTGTGAAATTTGTGCAACTTTCTGTCCCAAAAAAATTTTGGGACTTAGAAGTAATGGGAAAATGGAAGTAAAGGATCCGGAAAACTGTATTGCCTGCAATCAATGTGTTCTCCGCTGTCCCGATTATGCCATAAAAGTTGAGGTGATTGAGAATAATGACTGAGAGAGTAAAGCTAATGCAGGGTAATGAAGCCTGCGTTGAAGGAGCTCTTGACGCTGGAGTTCGCTTTTACGCGGGATATCCGATAACTCCTTCCTCGGAGATTGCGGAAGATTTTGCCGCTAAACTTCCACCGGTGGGCGGGAAGTTTATCCAGATGGAAGATGAAATTGCCAGTATGGCTGCAGTTGTTGGAGCCTCCCTTGCTGGCAAAAAAGCAGTGACTGCAACCAGCGGTCCTGGTTTTTCCCTCAAACAGGAAATAATAGGTTTTGCCAATATGATTGAAGCCCCCTGCGTGATTATGAATGTGCAGAGGGCTGGCCCGAGCACTGGATTGCCGACGTCTCCAGCTCAAGGAGATGTGATGCAGGCTCGCTGGGGAACCCACGGTGATCACCCTGCCCTTGTGCTTTGTCCGAACTCCGTTACCGATGCTTACCTTTTAAGCTTCCAGGCTGTGAACTGGGCTGAAAGGTTTCGGACCCCGGTAATTTTATTGCTCGATGAAACAATTGGCCACCTGCGAGAAAGGGTTATCCTTCCCCGAAAAGAAGAAATGGTTATTAGCAACAGAAAGCAACCCCATGGGGCATCGGAATCCTTCCAGCCCTATGATATTACTGACGAGGATTTGATCCCTCCCCTGCCCCCATATGGTAGTGGTTATCGCTTCCATACAACGGGGTTATACCATGATGAGACTGGTTTCCCTTCAAACAGGCCCGAGGTTACCAGCAGGTTATTAAACCGTCTCCACGAAAAAATTGATAAGTACAAAGAAACTCTGTACCTTTATGAAACTTATGGTTTGCGCCAGGCCAATCAATTGATAATCAGCTACGGTGCGTCAGCCCGTTCGGCCAAGGCAGCCTGGAGAATCGCGCGGGAAAAAGGTCTTTTAGTTGGGCTTTTAATCCTGAAAACGATCTGGCCCTTCCCCGAAGAAATTGTCGTCCAGGCGGGACATGACAAGAACAATATAGTGGTTGCTGAAATGAATAGAGGGCAGTTGATAGGTGAAGTGGAGAGAGTAATGGATAAAAGAGTTCCTATTCGTGGAGCTCAGCGGGCTGATGGAGTCCTCATTACTCCCGAACAGATACTTGCAAAACTGGAGGGGGTTAATTAAATGGAAATGGAAAAGTTTTTTCGCGTAGATAAACTTCCCCATATCTGGTGCCCGGGTTGCGGTCATGGTTCTGTAATGATGAGTATTGTTAAAGGTATAGACAAGATGGGTTGGGATCCCAAAAAAGTAGCGGTTGTCTCGGGGATAGGTTGTTCCTCCCGCGCCCCCGGTTATATGAATTTCAATACCCTGCATACAGTTCATGGCCGGCCAATAGCTTTTGCCACCGGAATAAAATTAGCCAATCCAGAATTAAAGGTGATTGTGATAACAGGGGATGGAGATGGTGCCGCTATCGGAGGAAACCACCTCATCCATGCCTGCCGTCGAAATATTGGAATTAATGTGGTTTTGTTTAACAATCAAATTTATGGAATGACCAGTGGCCAGTATTCACCAATGACCCCTGAAGGGTCAATGGCCACAACATCACCTTACGGTAATATCGAACCACCTTTTGACCTGTGTGAACTCACCAAATCTGCAGGGGCAAATTTTGTTGCACGGGGAACGGTATACCACCTTCCCAAGCTGGATTCATATGTGGAAAAAGCCTTTTCTAAAGAAGGTTTTTCTTATGTAGAAGCAATAAGCCAGTGTCCAACTTATTATGGTCGCCGCAATAAAATGAAAACACCGGTGGAAATGCTGGAGTGGCAGAAGGAAAATTCTATTGATATCAAAAAAGCCAAGGACCTGGATCCCGAGGAATTAAAGGGTAAAATAATTACGGGGATATTTGCAGAAGGAGATGGCGAAGAGTATACAGTTCGGTATGACCAATTAATTAACAGTGTGCGGGGGGGTAAAGAATAATGGCCAGGTATGAGATCAGGCTTAGCGGCGCGGGAGGCCAGGGTTTGATCCTGGCAGGGATCATTCTATCCGAGGCTGTGGTCCGGTTTACAGATAAAGAAGTTGTTCAAACCCAGTCTTATGGGCCCGAAGCCCGTGGAGGAGCCAGTAAGGCTGAAGTCATCATTTCTGATGAAGAAATAGACTATCCCCAGGTTAACAAACCCGATTTTCTCCTTGCATTAACCCAGGAAGCATATAATAAATATAACAGGGATCTCAAGGAATACGGGATCATGGTAGTCGATGAAAGGGTAGATATTGCCACGCGTGGCGGCCCTACTTACGTCGTACCAATTCAAAAGTTAACCCAGGAAAAACTGGGAACCAGGATGGTAGTTAATGTAGTTTCCCTTGCTCTTTTTAATAAACTGCACGAAGTGGTAAAAACAGATGAATTAAAAGAAGCTGTTCTGGAAAGAGTGCCCAGGGGAACCGAGGATTTAAACCAAAAGGCCCTGGAACTTGGTGAAGAGCTGGCCGAGAACCTGAACCAATACAAAATAAAAAGCAAGGAGGAGGAGGAAGAAGAATGAAGGACAAGGACCGGCAGGAAAAAATTCAAGAAAAACTGAAAAAATGGCGGGAAGGTCCTTTTGCCAAGTTCCAGCAAAGAGGCTGGAATAAAGCCTATACCTCCTATCGCGAACCGGTAAAAGAAATCTATACTCCCCTGGATTTTTCTGATGACGAATACCTTGAAAAGACCGGTTTTCCAGGCCAGTTTCCCTTTGTCCGCGGTGTTTATCCAACTATGTACCGGGGAAGGCCCTGGACAATGCGCCAGTACGCGGGTTTTGCCAGCGCCGAGGAATCCAATCGGCGTTATCGCTACCTTCTGGAACAGGGTCAGACCGGACTTTCCGTTGCTTTTGACCTGCCAACTCAGATTGGACTTGATTCAGATCATCAACTTGCCGATGGGGAAGTGGGCAAGGTTGGTGTCCCGATTGATTCCCTTGCCGATATGGAAATTCTTTTTGATCAGATTCCCCTGGATAAGGTCAGTACTTCTATGACTATTAACTCTCCAGCAGCAGTTCTTTTGGCAATGTATATAGCACTGGCGGAAAAGCAGGGGGTTTCAGCTGATAAATTGAAGGGAACCATTCAAAATGATATTTTGAAAGAATATTTTGCCCGCGGTACTTATATCTTTCCCCCGGGTCCATCTTTGCGGTTGATCACAGATATCTTTGCCTACTGTTCACGGGAATTACCAAACTGGAATACAATCAGTATTTCCGGTTATCATATCAGGGAAGCAGGAGCAAATGCTGTCCAGGAACTTGCTTTTACTCTTGCTGACGGAATTGCCTATGTAAAGGCTGCTCTCCAGGCAGGGTTAAAAGTTGATGAATTTGCCCCCAGGCTTTCTTTTTTCTTCAATGCGCAGATGAATCTCCTGGAAGAAGTGGCCAAATTCCGAGCTGCCCGCCGATTGTGGGCAAAAATTATGGAGGAAAAGTTTGGAGCAAAGAACCCCAAGAGTAAAATGCTTCGTTTCCACACCCAGACTGCAGGGGCTTCTCTAACTGCCCAGCAAGCGCAAAATAATATCGTAAGGGTTACCATCCAGGCCCTGGCAGCAGTTCTTGGTGGAACGCAATCCCTGCATACCAATTCCTATGATGAAGCATGGGCCCTGCCCAGCGAGGAATCAGTACGGATTGCTCTGCGGACCCAGCAAATTATTGCCAATGAGAGCGGTGCAACCTCAACTGTAGATCCGCTGGGAGGCTCTTATTATGTGGAAAGCCTTACCGATGATATTGAAAAAAGGGTAGAAGAGTACCTGGATAAAATTGAAGAAATGGGCGGGATGGTAAAGGCAATTGAAAAAGGTTATGTTCAGCGAGAAATCCAGAAAAGCGCATATGAAATGCAGAAAAGAGTTGAGCAACAGGAAGATATAGTTGTAGGAGTAAATAAATTTGCCCAGGAAGAAGTTGCTCCGACTGATCTCCTGGAAGTTGATCCCCAGATGGAAAAAGAACAGATTAAGAAACTAAAAAATAGCAGGGAAAAAAGAAATGAAAAAGAAGCTCAAAAGGCACTGGAAAAGCTTAAGAACACCGCCGAAGCAGAAGAAAACCTTATGCCAGCAATTATTGAGGCCGTCAAGGCTTATGCAACTCTCGGGGAAATTTGTGAAGTTCTGCGTTCAATTTACGGTGAGTACCAGGCTCCCACATTTTAAAGTTAGGAGGCAGAAACATGGCCGAGAATAAAATAAGAGTATTAATTGCCAAACCGGGTCTTGATGGGCATGACCGCGGAGCTAAAGTTGTGGCGCAGGCCTTACGGGATGCGGGCATGGAAGTTATTTATACCGGTCTTCGCCGGACTCCCGATCAGATAGTTTCCGCTGCAGTTCAGGAAGATGTCCAGGTAATCGGCTTGAGTAGCCTTTCTGGAGCCCATAACCACCTCTTCCAAAAAGTTGCAGAACTGCTCCAGGAAAAAGGAAACGAAGATATCCTTCTGATTGGTGGAGGGATTATCCCTGAGAAAGACCGCAAGCGACTTGAAAAAATTGGATTTGATCGGATCTTCTCTCCAGGCACTTCCACGGAAGATATCGTTTCCTATATAAAGGAAAAAGTTAATGGGTAAAAAGGTAGATGAACTGGCCCGGGGGATAATTCAGGGCGAGGAAAAAGCTCTTGCTAAAGGTCTAACCTTCGTGGAAAATAGAAGCAAGGGTTACCGAGAACTTCTAGATTCCATTTACCCCGAGGTCAAACCCTGTCCAATCTGGGGTCTTACTGGAGCTCCGGGTGTGGGGAAAAGCACCATTACAAATTACCTGGTAGATAGTTTGGCCAGCTGTTCTGAAAGAATTGGAGTTTTAGCCGTCGATCCCACCAGTCCCTTTTCCGGAGGAGCTATTCTCGGGGACCGGGTTCGAATGATGGATTTGGCCGGAAGAGAGGGGATCTTCATTCGCAGCATGGCCTCCCGCGGGGCTTTAGGTGGACTCAGCCCTGCAATAATGGACGCAGTTGCTTTGTACCAGGCTTTTGGGGTTGACAGGATTCTGGTGGAAACTGTTGGTGTTGGGCAATCGGAAACAGATATTGTATCTCTTGCGGACACTGTTGCAGTAATTATGATGCCGGGAACAGGCGACGATGTTCAAACAATAAAAGCTGGTCTGCTGGAAATTGGTGACATTTTTGTTGTAAATAAGGCTGATCTGGAGGGAGCGGAGACCCTCGCCGGGTTATTGCAAAGTATGCTTTCTTCCCGGAACGAGGATGAAAAATGGGTTCCCCCGGTAATTAAACTGGTTGCCAGCCAGGGACAGAATCTTGATACCTTGCTTGAGAAATTCCAAGATCACCAGAAAACCCTGGAGAAATCAGGCCAAAAAGAAAAGAAAGAAAAGATGAGGAATGAAATGGCTCTTAAGATGCACCTGCAGGCTCGCTTTCAGGACCTGTATCTTGGGCCCCTCCTAGGAACAGAAGACTGGGAAAAGGCCATAAAATCTATTAACAGGCGGGAAAAGTCACCTGCTTACTGGGCAGAAAAATTGATTTCCGGGAGTGATTAAAGTGCACATAGACCACATTGGTATTGCTGTAACTGATATTGAAGAGGCAGCGAAAGTTTATAAACTTATGGGTTTGGAAATTGTAAATATTGAAGAGGTTCCTTCCCAAAAAGTCCGGGTTGCCATGTTACCCCTAGGAGAAAGCAAGATCGAACTTTTAGAACCAACTGACCCGGAAAGTCCCATTCAGAAATTCCTGGACAAAAAAGGAAGCGGAATTCACCACCTTGCGGTTTCGGTTGATGATGTTGCAGCCGAACTGGCTAAATTAAAAGAGCAAGGGATCAGGTTGATTAATGAAGAACCAGTTCCGGGGGCCGGAGGAGCCCTGATCGCCTTTGTCCATCCTAAGGAAACCCAGGGAGTTTTATTAGAATTATGCCAGCATGAGTAGAGGAGAGTGACTATGAAAGCAAAAAAAGGAGAAACCCTGCAGTCACTAAAGGAAAGGGCGAAACTCGGCGGGGGTAGTGAAAAAATAAAAGCCCAACATGAAAAAGGAAAGTTAACAGCCCGGCAACGGTTGGAAAAATTATTGGATTCCGATTCTTTCATGGAAATTAACCTTTTTACTTCCCACAGGGCTACCGACCTGGGAATGGAAAGCCGGGAAGTTCCCGGAGAAGGTGTAGTAACAGGTTCGGGGACAGTTAATGGGCAACTTGTATTTGTTTTTGCCCAGGACTTCACTGCAATGGGTGGAACTCTTGGGGAAGCACACGCCAAGAAAATTGTAAAAATAATGGATCTGGCCCTGGAGAATGGGGCCCCAATAATTGGGTTGAATGATTCAGGTGGGGCGAGGATCCAGGAGGGTGTGGACGCCTTAGACGGTTATGGGGATATTTTCTATCGCAACACACTGGCCTCTGGAGTAATCCCCCAGATTGCTGCAATTCTTGGTCCCTGTGCAGGAGGAGCGGTTTATTCTCCAGCCCTTATGGATTTTACTTTTATGGTTGAAGGAATAAGCCAGATGTTTATAACCGGTCCTCAGGTGGTCAAAGCTGTTACAGGGCAGGAAGTGTCCTCTGAAGAACTTGGTGGGGCAGCAACTCACAATCAACTCAGTGGAGTTGCCCACTTTAATCATGCTGATGAAGAATCCTGTCTGAACGCTATCCGGGAATTATTGAGTTATTTACCGCCAAATAATATGGAAAATCCTCCGGAAATCGCAACAGATGAACCACCTGCTCCAGGACCCCAGGGAATTGCGGATATTATCCCTGAAGATACCAGGCGACTATATGATATGAAAGAGGTAATAAGACTTATTGTCGATGGAGGATACTTTTTTGAAGTGCACCCCTATTTCGCCCCGAATATTATTGTTGGTTTTGCCCGCCTGGGCGGGAAAGCTGTGGGTATAGTTGCCAATCAACCAAAGGATAAAGGAGGAGTTCTGGATATCGATTCCTCTGATAAAGCTTCGCGTTTTATCCGATTTTGTGATGCTTTCAATATTCCCCTGGTAAATCTGGTTGATGTTCCCGGCTATCTTCCCGGGACCGATCAGGAACACGGAGGAGTAATTCGCCACGGGGCGAAACTCCTTTATGCATATTCTGAAGCCACCGTTCCCAAGGTAACCTTAATTACTCGCAAAGCTTACGGGGGAGCTTTTCTGGCCATGTGCAGCCAGGCTCTGGGTGCGGACTTTGTTTATGCCTGGCCCAATACAGAAATTGCTGTTATGGGTCCCGAGGGAGCGGCGAACATTATTTACCGTAAAGAGATAAAAGCGGCAGAAAATCCTGAAGAGGTAAGGCAGGAAAAAATTAAAGAATACAGGGAGCTTTTTGCCAATCCCCTTGTGGCTGCCCGACGGGGCATGATTCACGATATCATCGAGTATGAATCAACTCGGGCCCGTTTAATTTATTCTCTGGACCTTTTATCCTGCAAAAAGGTTTCCCGGCCGCCCAGAAAACACGGTAATTTTCCGGTTTAAGGAGGAAGATAGATGCCTGATTTAACTGCTGGTTGGGAAATAATAATCCTTGGGACGGGGACTGTTTTTATTGCTTTAATTTTCCTCGGTTTGGTAGTTGTGGGGTTAGAGAAAATTTTTGGCCCTAAAACTACTCCCCCTTCTCAGGATCAACCCCTAACCGAACAAGATGAGGAAGATAAAACTGAGCCCCCCGTTGCGGCTATAACTGCCGGTATCCACGCTTACAAGGGCGCTGGCAGGTTCAAAATAATCAGGATTAGCCACCGCGGTGAAGAGTGGGCCCGCTGGGGCCGCCAGGAACTTATTAATAATAAACCAGAAAGGAAAGGAAGTTAAGACCAGGGATGAAAAAATACAGGATTAGAGTAAATGGTGAGGAGTACGAGGTTGAGGTTGAGGAAATTAATGAAGGTGGGGAAAAACCGACAACTTCTCCCAACAAACCCCCAGCTTCTTCTGCCCCTGCGGCCCCAAGAGCTCAGGAGAAAAAGAAGGCGGTGCAAAGCAGTGGCGCGCCCGGGGAAATAAAGGCACCAATGTCCGGAAAGGTTTTGAAAGTAAGCGTGAAAACAGGAGATGAAGTTACAAAAGGTCAGGTGCTTATGATGCTCGAAGCAATGAAAATGGAAAATGAAATTACCGCTAACACCGAAGGAAAAGTTAAAGAAATAAAAGTAAATGAAGGGGATTCCGTTAATCCAGGAGATATTCTTGTAATTTTGGAGTAGGGGGAAAATTAATGGAACTTGCAATTGATAGTTTCTGGCAGAGCACAGGTTTTGCCAATATGACCTGGCAGCAAATGGTTATGGTTGCAGTGGCCGGGGTTCTATTATACCTTGCGATAAAGAAAAAATATGAACCTCTATTGCTCATCCCGATCAGTTTTGGGGTAATAATGGTTAATTTGCCACTGACCGGAGTTATGGCACCACCCCAGGGAGGAGAGGTAGGGGGTCTATTGTATTACCTTTACCAGGGAACCAGTCTGGGGATTTATCCTCCCCTAATTTTCATTGGTGTTGGGGCCTGGACGGATTTTGGGCCCCTGCTTGCCAACCCAAAAACCATGCTGCTCGGCGCAGCAGCCCAGTTTGGGATTTTTACCACCATATTGGGTGCTCTTGCTGTTGGTTTTCAACCCTTCCAAGCTGGAGCCATAGGGATAATAGGTGGGGCAGATGGGCCAACTGCAATTTTTACCGCGGCGAATCTAGCCCCAGAACTTTTGGGCCCCATAGCCGTTGCCGCATATTCTTATATGGCCCTGGTTCCTGTGATCCAGCCGCCGATAATTAAATTATTAACTAATGATACCGAAAGAAAAGTTAGAATGGGCCAGTTAAGGGAGGTTTCCCAAAAAGAAAAGATAATTTTTCCTATTGCGGTAACCATTTTAACAGGGTTGCTTATCCCGGCTTCCATACCTTTAATTGGTTCTTTAATGTTTGGTAACCTGTTAAAGGAATCCGGTGTTGTGGACCGATTGCTTCAGACTGCCCGGGATTCTCTGGTTAATATTGTAACCATCTTTTTAGGCCTGACCGTTGGAGCAACTGCAACCGCAGAAAATTTCCTGATTTGGGAAACGATCCAGATTATTTTATTGGGCCTTTTTGCTTTTTCTGTCGGGACTTTTGCAGGTGTGGTTTTGGGTAAAATTATGTACCAGTTGACCAGAGGAAAAATAAACCCCCTTATTGGTTCTGCTGGGGTGTCTGCAGTGCCAATGGCGGCTCGGGTTAGTCAAAAACTTGGTTTGGAAGCAGATGGAGACAATCACCTTTTAATGCATGCAATGGGACCTAATGTGGCCGGCGTTATTGGTTCGGCCGTAGCCGCTGGAGTAATATTATCTCATTTTGGCTAGGAAAGGAGGTTTTAATGGAGATTTTTTGGCTTAAATTTTGAGGAATTTTAGTAATTAATAAAAGAAGAGGTGAATTAATTAATGGAAGAAAATCTTAACGTCTATGAAATTGTTCAACAGCAGCTAGCAGTAGCGGCTCGGGAACTGGACTTGGATCCAGGAGTTCATGACCTATTAAAAGAACCGATGCGGGTTTTCACCTGCTCAGTCCCGGTAAGGATGGATGATGGTTCTGTAAAAGTTTTTACTGGTTATCGCTGTCAGCATAATGATGCTCTAGGACCAACCAAAGGTGGACTTCGGTTCCATCCTGATGTTGCAATAGATGAAACAAAAGCCCTTGCTGCCTGGATGACCTTTAAATGTTCCCTTGTTGGAATACCATATGGTGGGGGAAAAGGTGGAGTCCAGGTTAATCCCAAAGAACTATCCCGCAGGGAAATCGAGAGACTGTCCCGTAACTTTATCCGTGCCCTTGCTCCAATAGTTGGTCCGGATAGAGACATTCCTGCCCCTGATGTTTATACCAACCCTCAGATAATGGCCTGGATGATGGACGAATACAGCCAGTTAAAAGGGGTAAACGTCCCCGGGCTATTGACCGGTAAGCCGATTATTCTGGGCGGTTCTGAGGGTCGGGAAGAAGCTACTGCACGGGGTTGTGTAATCGTGGTGCGCGAAGCTGCGAAAGCAATTGGCCTTGACCTTAACGGGGCTACGGTTGTAATTCAGGGTTATGGGAATGCAGGAAGTGCTGCCGGTCGCCTCTTAAAAGAGCTTGGAGCCAAGATAATTGCAGCCAACGACTCTTCAGGTGGAGTTCATAACCCCGATGGGTTTGATCCAATTGAATTGAAAGAACATAAGGATCGGGTGGGCTCCGTAAAAGGTTTCCCCGGTTGTAACGAAATATCCAACAAGGACCTTTTAGAGCTAGAGTGTGATATTCTGATTCCCGCAGCTCTGGAGAATGTTATTACTACCAAAAATGCTGCCAATATTAATGCCAAAATAATTGGGGAAGCAGCCAACGGACCGACAACTCCCAAAGCCGATGAAATCCTTGATGAAAGAGGAGTTCTGGTTCTTCCTGATATTCTGGCCAATGCCGGTGGAGTTACTGTCTCTTACTTTGAATGGGTCCAGAACCTGATGAATTTCTACTGGTCTGCTGAAGAAGTAAAAGAAAAACTGGAAAAAATAATGGTCAAAGCTTTTAAAAATGTATATAACGCCTACCTTGAAAATGATGTTAACATGAGAATTACAGCATACATGGTTGCAATTAAACGCCTTGACGAAGCAATGCGAGTCAGGGGCTGGGTATAAGAATGAAAAGGGTCTTGATTAACAATCAAGACCCTTTTTTAGTTGACAGTTCAAAATACCTTGTATAAGATAAATATAGGTGTTTTTAGGAAATAGATGAGGACTTTTTAATTTTATTATTATTATGGGGGCAAGATGATAGAGGAGAACAACTTTTTTATTTCCCCCCAACCTCTGTAATCTGGGCCTAAAAACTTTCCCAGGTAATTACTGCTTTAACACATCATAAGTTTTTTTGATAGTTGGATTAAATACCTTTCCGAGAAATGACCTGCGGAATTTTTAATTTACTAAAAACTTTAAAAGGTTTTTTTCAGGGTTTTAAATAAAATGGAACAGAGGTAAAGAAATGGAGTATAATAAATTAACCCCGGCAATATTGCTGGAAAGGGAAAACCGGTTTGTTGCGAAAGTAAGGGTAAGGGGGCAAACCCAACTAGCCCATGTCCCCAATACCGGTAGGCTTGAAGAACTAATGCAGCCGGGGACCAGAGTTTATTTAGAACCGATCCAGAACAAACAAAGAAAAACTCTCTGGGACCTTGTTTTGGTCCGGGGACCAGAAAGCCTTGTTGCAGTGGATTCACGACTCTCAACCTCGCTATTCGCTGAAGCACTTGATGGGGAAAGATTAACTGAATTTCAGGGAGCAAAAATAGAAAAAAAGGAAATTACTATTGGCAAAAGCAGGCTTGATTTTAAGCTGTGGTCTCCTGAGGGGCCGGTTTATGTTGAAGTTAAATCGGTTAACCTGGTCCAAGATGGTCGCGCCCTTTTCCCGGATGCCCCAACTGCAAGAGGAGCAAGACACATCGATGAATTAATTGAAGTTCAGAATAACGGGGCGAGGGGGGCCTTGTTTTTTTCAGTGCAGAGAGAAGATGGAAATGTTTTTTCTCCGCACTATGAGATGGATCCCGTTTTTGGACGGAAAGTTGAAGAAGCATACAGGGCGGGGGTAATGGTCCTGGCCTACAGTTGTGAAATCAATATTCCCCAGATTATCCTGAAAAAAAGGCTCGAAGTAAAACTAAACAAAGTGGGTGATTAAATGTCTTCCAATGGGAAATTCCTGTTTACCTCGGAATCGGTAACTGAAGGGCACCCGGATAAGATTGCCGATCAGATCAGTGATAGTATTTTGGATGAAATAATCAAGCAGGATAAAATGGCCAGGGTTGCCTGTGAAACCCTTGTAAATACTGGCTTGATTATGGTTGCAGGCGAAATCACCACATCTTGCTATGTGGATATTCCCAGAATTGCCCGAGAAACTGTTAGAGAAATTGGATATACCAGGGCCAAGTATGGGTTTGATTGTGATACCTGCGCTGTATTGACCTCTATTGATGAACAATCTCCGGATATTGCCCAGGGGGTTGATCGAGCTCAAAACGGGGAAGACCATGAAATTGGAGCAGGGGATCAGGGTTTAATGTTTGGGTTTGCCTGCGATGAAACCCCCGAACTAATGCCTCTTCCGATTATGCTCAGCCATAAACTTGCCCGTAGACTGGCCTGGGTTCGAAAAAATGGTGTTATTCCCTATCTCAGGCCGGACGGAAAGACCCAGGTAACAGTTGAATATGGACCTGAGGGTCCTCAAAGAGTCCACACAGTTGTTGTTTCAGCTCAACACCATCCCCAGATTGAAAACGAACAACTCTATCAGGATATTATCCAAGAGGTAGTTGAGCCAATAATTCCCGATAATTTGAAGGATGAAAAAATGCTAAATTATGTAAATCCAACGGGAAGATTTGTAATTGGGGGACCCCTGGGAGATTCTGGACTTACCGGGAGAAAGATAATTGTTGACACTTATGGAGGATTTTCCCGGCATGGTGGGGGAGCTTTTTCCGGGAAGGACCCAACCAAAGTTGACCGTTCTGGTTCCTATGCAGCCAGATATGTTGCGAAAAATATTGTAGCCGCAGGACTCGCGAGAAAGTGTGAGGTGCAGATTGCTTATGCAATTGGTGTTTCCCGCCCGGTATCTATTTTTGTTAATTCTTCTAATACGGGAACAATAAGCGACGGGCAACTGGAAAAACTGGTTCGGGAAAATTTTGACCTGCGACCAAGTAAGATAATAAAAGACCTTGATCTTCTCCGCCCGCTTTACCGTCAGGTAGCAGCATATGGTCATATGGGGAGAGAAGACCTGGATTTACCCTGGGAAAAAACCGACAGAGCGAATGATTTGAAGGAGCAAGGAGGGCGACAGATCTAAAATGGTTCCCAAAGTGGCCGAAGTAATTATTAATATTCCTCATGGAGAAGTAGACCGGGTTTTTGACTATTTGATCCCTCCTTGTTTAAGAAAAAAAATTAAACCCGGTTGTAAAGTCCGTATTCCCTTCGGCCACGGTTTTCGGCAAGGATTTGTCTGGAGGTTAAAAGAAGAAAGCGCAATTGAAAAAATTAAACCACTAAAGGATGTTTTGGGCGAACCTCTCCTTAATTCAACCCAACTCAAACTTGTTGAATGGCTGGTTAAAAATTATTTTTGCTTCCACATTACCGCTCTGGAAGCTGTTGTACCCCCTGAAATAACCCGGGAAGCGGCGCCTAAAGAATCCCGGGTTTATAAATTGTCCATCGAGCAGGAGATTGACTGGGGAAAGGCTGTGAAACAAAAGGCAGTCTGGGAGTATTTAAACTCGATTAAATATCCCCCCTTAAAAAACGAAATTGAAAGAGAAGTTGCAGCAAGTTCTTCAACAATCAGGACCATGGAAAAAAAAGGTTTACTAGAAATCAAGCGCGTAATTTCTGGTAAAGATCCGCTAGCCCCTCGCCCCGAAAAACCAGAAGCTTTTCCCGAGCCGGGTGGTCAGCAAAAAGGACTGGATTTACACTCGGAAAAACCAGTTGTCCTTCATTATGGTCCGGGAGAAACTATCTGGCCACTTTATTTTTCCCTGGTTGATGACAAAATAAAAATGGGTCAAAGTGTTATATTGTTGGTACCAGAAGCTCAATTAGCTGATCGTGTTGGGGAAATGCTTGTTAAATATTTTCCAGCAGAAACGGTAATCCTCCATAGCGATCTTGCCCCACGGGAACGTTATGGCCAATGGTGGAAGTGCAAGAAGAATAGCCCCAGCGTTTTAGTAGGAACTAGGTCCGCAGTTTTTGCTCCTGTTGCAAACCTGGGTCTACTGATAATCCATAACGAAGAAGATGAAGCCTATCGTCAGCAGGAAAACCCCCGGTATATTACAGCAGAGGTAGCTAGAGAAAGAGTTAATTTTGAAGGTGGGGGATTGCTTTTATCCTCGGCGAGTCCTTCGCTAAAATCCTTCTATGGGATCTATAAGAAAAATTTAACCTACAGGGAAAGTCCCGCTCTAAAAATGGAGGAAGCCGGAGTCGAACTTGTTGATATGCGGGAAGAGTTTGGGAAGGGTAATATTAGTATCTTCAGTCAAAAAACTCAGGCCCTTTTGCAAGAATTAAAGGAAAGTAAAAAAAATAAAGTTTTCCTCTATGTAAATCGGAGAGGTTATGCACCTTTTATTCTCTGCAGAAGTTGTGGTTTTGTTGCCCGCTGTGAAAGTTGCAAAAGGGCTATGACTTTCCATAAAGAGGGCAATATACTTTACTGTCACCGCTGTAAGAGAAAACAAAAGTCCCTGCAGGTCTGTCCTGAATGCGAGAGCAAATATATTAGGTCGCTGGGAATCGGTACAGAAAAAGTTTCCGAGGAAATAAATAAATTATTCCCTGACCTGAAGCAGGTCATGGTTGATTCGGATCGGGTAAAAAACCAAATCCAGCTGGAAAAGCTTTCGGGAGAAATTGAAAAAGGTAAATGGGAAATTGTTATTGGGACCAGACTAATGCTAAAAGAATTTTTCCCCCTTTTTGATGTGGGTATTATGGTCATGGCGGATACTCAATTGAACCTGCCTTTTTATGATTGCCAGGAAGATTTATTTCACCTGATTAATGCTAATTTACGAAGAGTTAAAGGTGGAAAGCTATTTATCCAGACTTACAACCCGGACCACCTGACTCTCCGACTTGCTGCGAAAAACGACTGGAAAGAATTTATGAGTAAAGAGCTTCATTTTAGGCAGGAATTTAGTTATCCCCCTGTCACCCAGTTTCTGGTTTATATCCTTTCAGGGACCTCCGAACAGGAAGTGGCTCGTGGTGCCCGGAAACTGGCCAAAGAAATTGCGGTTTTTGCCCGTAGGGGAGATTTAGAAATGATAGGACCAGTTCCTTCTTACTTCTCCCAGGAAAGAGGAAAATACAGGTGGCAGATATCCTGTCGCAGTTCAAATAGAGAGGTTTTTCGGGAACTGGTAAGCAAGACCAGCCCAGCTACAAGGGAGTTAATCAGGGACGGCATTGGGGTGAACCTTGAACTGAATCCTAAGGGGATGTTATAATTACCTAAGAATTGTGAGGTGGATATAATTGGCCATAAGACCTATAAGAACCATGGGTGATCCTGTTTTAAAAAGCAAATGTAGTCCCATAAAAAAAATTGATGAAAGCCTGGAAAGGCTGATAAAAGATATGGGGGATACCATGTATGATGCTCCCGGTGTTGGGCTCGCCGCACCTCAGATTGGAGTCAATAAACATGTAGTCGTTTATGATATTGGCGAGGGATTAGAAGTAATTTTAAACCCTGAAATAGTCGAAACCGATGAAGGTGAAGAAGGTGTAGAGGGTTGTTTGAGTGTGCCTGGAGAAGAAAGGGCAATCAAAAGAGCCAACTGGATTAAAGTGAGAGGGCTTGATCGCTATGGGGAAGAATTTGAAAAGGAATTTTCTGGTTTTGCAGCAAGAGTTTTGCAGCATGAAATTGATCACCTGCAGGGCAAACTGATTATCCAGAGAGGAAGACCTCTGCCTAAAAAGGAGATTGAGGATTGATGAAGGTTTTTTTTGCAGGAACACCGGAGTTTGCGGTTCCATCACTTAAAGTCTTGGCAGCCGATACAGAAATAGAAGTCGTCGGAGTTTTTTCCCAGCCTTCTCGCCCCCGGGGTAGAGGGCAGAAAACCAAACCGACAGCGGTTGCAAAAACGGCAAGAGAACTTAACCTTCCTCTATTTGAAGTTAAAAATATTAATAGCAGGGATAATCTTGATTTTATTGCCAGAAAAGAGGCAGATTTTCTGGTTGTAGTGGCTTTTGGACAGAGAATTAGCCGGGAATTATTAAATCTTTGTAAAAATGGTCCCGTAAATCTCCATGCGTCAATGCTCCCTAAGTACAGGGGGCCCAATCCTATTCAGCGAGCAATCTTAAACGGGGACCGGGAAAGCGGCTTAACTACCATGTTGATGGATGAAGGCTGGGATACCGGTCCGATTTTAATGCAAAAAAGTATCCCTATTGAAAACGATGATACTCTTGAAAAACTCCATAACAAAATGGCTGAAGAAGGGGCCCCTCTTCTTTTAAAAACTTTAAAGTTATTCAAAATCGGAAAGATAAAACCCAAAAAACAATCCGGGCCGGCCGTTCATGCCCCCAAACTCAAACCGGAAGAAATGTACCTTGATTGGGAGCAGGGTGCGGCTCTTTTGGAGAGAAAAATAAGGGCTCTGAACCCTTTTCCGGTCGCCCGGGCTAATTACAGGGGAGAGGAATGGAAAATCTGGAAGGGGAAATCAACAAAAAA
>PWGV01000139.1 GCA_003554585.1 Halobacteroidaceae bacterium
AAAAAACCTCCACATGATTTCCTTCTGGGTCTGCAAACTCCAGGACCAGGTTATCTAAAATCTCTGTCAGTGGAAAAACAATTTTACAACCTCTCCTGACCAGTTCGTCCTTTGTTTTTTTCACATCTTCCACTTCAAAACTCAGCAAACAGTTATCTCCGTACCTAACATTTTCATTTTCCTTAGCATGATCGAATAAAAAAAGCCTAAACCCATTAATATCCTACATAAAAAGGCTTCTACCCTTTTTAATTCCCTCTCTTTTTAAAAACCAATCGAAAAATTCTATAGCCCTTTCCATGTTTTCAACACTGAGGTAAGCAGATTCAAGTTTTGGTTTCACAAAAATTTCCCCCTGCCAAATTAACTAATAATTTTTCCGGAAATAATCCAAATGCTATGACCGGCCTATTTCCCGAACTCTTTTAAGATATTTCTCCATGTCAAATTTTCTTTCCAATCCTTTATCATTCATATAGCGGACCTTGCCAAAAATATTCCTCTCCGTCCAGGCCCGGTCGTGTTTGCCAAAACACCAGCTTACCCCGGCAAAAGAATTGGGATCCCGGCCGTCAAGATTGTACCTGTTGTTGAGATACAAGCAGGTGGAAAAAGCTTCATCGGGGGTTTTGGACCACTCCAGGATTTTCTTGCCCCAGTACATGCGCATATATCCATGCATTTTGCCGCTTAAAACCATTTCTCTCTGGGCTGCATTCCAGTAATTATCATGGGTTGAAGCTTTCTCCAATTCATCGGGAGAATATAGGTAATCCCTTTTGTCTTTAGAATGAGCACGGAGAGTATTCCAGGCCCATTCTGGCAGCATTTTCTCCAGGGGGCCATTGTAATAGGGATTAAAGTTAACGAAGTTAAAGCTGAGTTCCCGCCTGATGAGAAGCTGTTCCAGGAAATCTTCTTCCCCCGGGCTTCCTCTTTCCCTGGTTTTTAAGGCAATATAGACCGGAGAAATCTGGCCAAAATGCAGGTAAGGACTCAAACCGGACTGACAATCAAAGGCAGGGTCTCCAGCTTTTTCAGAATAAACATCCAGGTTATTATCTAAAAAGGTTTCCAGGCATTTTAATGCCCCTTTCGTACCACCCTCAAAACTTTCAACCCTGCCCGGATTGGTCGATATTTTCAAGTCTTCAATAATTTTATCTTTATCGGATAGGGATAGGGAGGGTAAATCAAAGTTGTTTAAACTTTTCTTTTTCAGGTTTCTTTGTTTGATCTCAACTAGGTAGCTGGAAAGATAGGGTTTCATTTTTTTCCGTAAAGTAAAAGCCGCATATTCTTCCTTTCCTGAAACTACTTCCACCGGCACGACCGTATTGGTCTCTACTTCAATTAAAGGGCAATTGAGGGCTTTAGCTGCTTTTTTCCTCCAGGTTTTTTCTATGGATAGGTACCCCCGGTCGGTAATAACCATTCGGGCGTTTTTTCCAAGTTTTTCAACGCCCTCAAAAGGTTCACTTAACCAGACAATGAATTCAATCCCCCTGTCCTCAAGGTCCTCTTCAACCTGAGCCAGGCCTTCGAGGAGAAAATAATAATGGCGGGCGTTGCCCTCGGGAAAACTTGGCGTCAAGCCAAAAAAAACAAGCAGGGGAATATTTTTTTCATTAGCCTGCTCAATAGCAAATTCAAGGGCATGATTATAATGAGCCCTTTGAGCGGCCTGCATCCAGTAAAGAACATATTCTCCATCTTGAGGGTGCTTATTATTTAGCTCCTTAACCCTATCGGAAAAAATTTTAATCAACTCCTACCTCTTTTGAAACTTCAGACAATCTCTAATCCTATTGTTGTAATTTCTCCCTTATTCTCTTTTGTCCTTCAGCATTGAAAAGTTGACTTTATTGCTGTAGAGCGGTAAAATTTGTTCAGGTGTAAGAAAGGGAGAATTAAAAATGGGAAAAAAAGAATCGGTCTGGGATTACCCCCGACCTCCCCGTTTAGAAAAATTTTCTGGTGAATTAAAAGTAGTTTTTTCCGGAATAAGCAATTGCCCATTCAAAGAATGCTTACCGGGTCCTGGAAACAAGCCACCCGCCGGTTTATTATATCCCCAAAGAAGATATAAAAACCGAATTCCTGAAGGAAAATAACCGGACAAGTTTATGTGAATTCAAGGGAATTGCCACCTACTGGGATCTTAAGGTTGGTACACAACTTATCCCCAATGCAGCCTGGAGTTATGAAAAGCCAACACCCCAATTTCTTCCCATCACCGGTTACCTGGCCTTTTATTCAGAAAAAATGGATGCCTGTTATGTAAATGGAGAGAAGGTAAAACCCCAGTCAGGAAATTTTTATGGGGGGTGGATTACAAAAAATATCCAGGGCCCCTTCAAGGGTGCACCTGGAACAAAAAGCTGGTAAAGCAGGTTTTTATTTTTCTTCTAAATATAAATCCCCGTTCATAAGGACCGGGGATTTAATAATTTTCGGTTATTGTAGAACCGACTCTAATACTGGGCGAATCTTTCGCCTTCAGCTCTCCGATCTATTTTTTCCACTGTTTCCCTTACCGCTTTTAGGATATCTTCTTCATCTATTTTTGTTAAGGACTTTTCCTTAAGGGCAAAATCTCCATTTACGATAACATCCCGGACATGGGAAGACTCTGCACTATACAATAGAGAAGCCAGCGGATTGTATACGGGCCAGGTAGATGGAGAACCTAAATCCCAGATTACCAGGTCTGCTAAATAGCCGGGCTTGATATGCCCGCTTTTCCCTCCGAGAGCTTCATGCCCGCGCATTAATACTTCCCAGATTTCCTTCAGGGAAAATTTTTCTGCCCCGTACATCTGCTTGCCGATCAGGGCAAATAACCTGGCCTGCTCCAGGGGGCTTAAGGTGTTAGAGCTTGCTGCTCCATCAGTGCCGATACAAATGGGTAACCTATCAAAATAATCCCAGAGGTTGCCGTAACCCATTGCCAGTTTCATGTAGGTTTTGGGGCAGGCCGCAAAATAGGCATGTTCGGGAATTAAGGACAATTCTTCCTCTTCAATCCAAAGCCCGTGGCCAATTATTATGGGCCGCTGGAGCAACCCGGTTTCTTCAAGGATAACAAAGGGTGTTTTTCCATATTGCTCAATGCTCTCTTTTACCTGCTCTGCTGTTTCGGAAACGTGGATGTGAACTCCTACACCCAGTTCCTCTGCCCGGCGAGAAACTTTTTCCAGGACCTCGGGGGGGCAGGTATAAGGAGAGTGCGGCCCCATCTGCATGGTAACCCGTCCGGATTTCTTATTCCAACTTTCAATTAACCCAGCGGCTTCTTCAATATTTTCGTCTACTTTATCCCCGAACCCGAATATCGTGGGAGCAATATCGGCCCGAATCCCTCCCTCTTCTGCAGCTTCGGCAATCTGCTGGGGAAAGAAATAGTGATCTGCAAAGGATGTTACGCCGTTTCTCAGCATTTCACTGATACCCAGGAAAGCTCCAACTTTAACGTCCTCGGGCTTCAACTTGGTTTCAAAACTCCAAATAAACTGGTTAAACCAATCTTCAATTTTAAGATCCTCTCCCAGGCCGCGCATTAAACCCATTGGGCTGTGGCAGTGAAGATTTACAAGGCCTGGGGTAATAACGCAATTTGGTCTGTACAATACCTCTTCATCTTTTTCCGAGATTTGTACCTCGACTTCAACTATCTTATTCCCGGAAATTTTAACCTGTTTGCCCTCGTAAAGCTCGCCATCTCCGTCAACGATTAGGGCTCCTTTTATGATTAGATCTTTAGTCTTAATCACTACCACCTCCCTTTCTTGTTATTGCGTGGGATCGGTAACTTCAATTTCTCCAGCAGCTATTTTATCCTTAATTACCTCTATTTGATCTATTATTTCCGGGGGAATAATATCCCTGGTATATTCGAAGTCCGTTACCCCGACTCCATCATCAGCAACACCCAGGGTCATTAAGCCTGGTGTAAATCTACCTTCAACTTTTTCAGCTATGATTTCATAAACAGCTACATCGACCCGCTTGATCATGCTGGTTAAAACAGTTCCCGGAGCCAGGTGGTCCTGGTTGGAATCCACTCCGATGGCATACTTGCCCATCTCTTCAGCCGCTTCAATAACTCCCATTCCTGTTCCTCCTGCAGCATGGAAAATTATATCTGCGTTTCTTTCAAACTGGCTAATTGCAAGCTCTTTCCCTGTTCCGGGATCCAAAAAGTCCCCGGCATAATTAACCAGTAAATCTGCATCCGGATTTGCATACTGCAGGCCTTCTAAAAATCCTACCTCGAACTTTTTAATGAGGGGAATTTCCAACCCTCCAATGAAGCCGACCCTGTTGGTCTCAGTCATCTTACCCGCAAGAACACCGACCAGGAAAGAACCTTCATGTTCTTTAAAGGTTATTGAAGCAACGTTGGGAAGATCCACAACTGTATCAACAATCGCAAAATGAACATCTGGATACTCCTGGGCTACTACCTGCAGGGCATCCTCCTGGTAAAACCCAATTGCAATAATTAGATCATAACCTGCTTCAGCGTAAGCCCTTTGATGTTCTTCAAATTCAGGAATATCAGCGGGCTCAACGTAAGTTAAGTCAACATCAAAATCTTCAAGAGCCATCTGGTATCCTCTAAAAGCAGCATCATTAAAAGCTTCATCTCCCAGACCACCAAAAGACAATACCAGGGCAATTCTTGGTTCATCTGCATTAGCTTCTCCTGAAACGAAAACATTTCCAATTAACAAAAAAACCATTAAAAGAAAGACTATTTTCCCCTTCATGGCCAAACCCCCTCAAACTAATTTTTGGATTTTAAACTCATTTAAAGCGACGGTCAGAGGTTCACCCCCCTCTTCAGTTTTCATTTAACTCCTCTGTTAAAAAATATTCTTTATGATAAAGCTATTCCCTTTAATTAACTTTTCCGTTAACCGGGTAAAAACTCTTTTCCCCATTTCTCCAGAAAACTAGCAGGAACTTAAAAATCTGGTAGGGATAAATCAGGTTTTGGATTTATCTGGTTTCTGCAATATAATCCCTTCTGCAACCATTTCACAAAAACCCTTCAAAAATAGGCCGTCCTTTTTTTCTATTTCCAAGACCCCACCTCTTGTCCTTACTTTAATGGGGAAAACTTTTTTTCCCAACCAGTTCAGGACAAAAGCCGAAGCAGTAGAACCCGTTCCGCTGGCAAGGGTTTCCTCTTCAACTCCTCGTTCATAGGTCCTGACCCGGATCTCACCCTCTTTTACCTCCACGAAATTTACGTTGGTTCCCTTTTCAAATTCAGGGTGAAATCTAATCTTTTTTCCTAAATCTTTTATCCTTTCTGCATCAAGATAGAAGACATTATCCATGAATACTACCGTATGGGGGACTCCAACCCAGAGGTGATATACCCGATATTTTTTTTTGTCAAAATCCAGTTCCTTCTTTTCCAACTCTCCGACGGGGGGCATGGACATTCTGACCATTCCGGAATCTATTACTTCTGCCTGTAAAACTCCGGAATTGGTTTGTATTGAAAAAGACCTTTTGTCAGAACTCTCTTTTTTCTCCTTATACCACCTGGCCAAACAGAGGATCCCGTTTCCACACATCTCCCCTTCGTTACCATCAGGGGTAAAAAACCTCATCCGGAAATCACAATCTTGATCGGCCTCAACTGCCAAAAGGCCATCCCCACCTACGGATAAACTTCTTTTACAGTATTGCCTGGCCATATTTTTG
>PWGV01000096.1 GCA_003554585.1 Halobacteroidaceae bacterium
CTTTCAGTTTCGCAAAAATTCAACCCTTTTTATACCCCTAGGGGGTATTTTTATTATAACTCTTTTTATTGTTTTTTGCAAATTGGTCTCCATGGAAAAAGAAAAAAGCGGGCTCCCCGCTCGTTTTGCTTACCAGTCCCATTTAACTTTTTCCCATTCCCCCTGACTTGCTGCAGGATAAGGGTGGGCAGAATAATAAATTAAATCTTTTTCCGGACAGACCACGCAGGAATAAACGGTACCCGAATCTTCTCCCCGTACTTCTACATCGATATCACCGAGGATTGAAATATAATCATCTGGGATTTGGGGATCATTCAGGTTTGCAAGCAATTTAAAAACAGTTCCCTCTCTTTTCAGAGATTCAGGATTATCGGTAATACCGTCGGAAGACAAACCTGGATAATGGAAGTGGTTGGCCCCAACAATCTTTTTAGCTTCCGGTTTTCTTTTTTCATATTTTCTACCGGAACATTCGAAAACTCCATATTCTTTCCTTTTGCCATCCACAACAAAAAGGTTCATAGCTCCATCCCGGGAGGTATTTTTTAACATTTCCTCAACTTCACCCACCGAGGAGCAAGTTTCCAGGGCTTTCCGGTGAAAAACAAAGGGAGGCATTTCTCCCTTGAAATTTCCAGGAAGCCAGTTGTAATGTAACCAGAGTCTTTCCTTATTATAGCCGGTCCCGGAAAAAGTCCCTCCTTCCAGCCCAAAAAGCATTATGGGAATTTTGTTTTTTACCTCGATAACTGTAATATAACCCCAGATACCGGGGACCAGGTAATCATTATTTCTCCCCACCCAGATCCCAGAAGAAGTTTCGTGAATAAAGGAGGTACAATTTCCTTCCAGACACATGTCAGAATAAAGCCAGCTTGCCACCAATTGGAGTGGGATACCTGCGCCCCGGGCCAGGTTTTCCAGCTCAACCTCGTAATCGGTGGGAAGGCTTCTCAACCAGGGTAGGGCTTCTTTTTGCAGCCGGGAGGAATCAATTCCCCCGATTTGATCAAGTCTTTTTATATAGTAATTAATATTTTCTCCCAACCGTTTCCCTAGCTTTTTACCCAAGGTTAAACCAATTTCCTGATGGTCTCCTTTTACATGATAAATCAGATATTTTGTCACTTGTAAACCTCCAGTTAAAACTGCCCCAGTCTACCGGTTACCATGGCCTTGCTCTCACATATTTTGAAAATAAAAAGACCCAGAAAAGCGTATAAACCAGCAATGCCTATGGCCAGTAAAATCATGTTCAGGGGAAGGTTGGTTATAAAAACCTCGCCGACCATGACTTCCCGCACCAGGTGGGAAGCCACCGAACCTGGTAATAATTTGGTCCAGCCCAGGGTTATGGGCGCGACAACCACCCCAACCAGGAGAAACTGCACTACCTGCAGGATGGACTGAATCCTCTTATAAAGTAACTGCAAACCTCCCAGCAAAAAACCAAGACCCGCTATGGGAATTAAAAGCAGGACCACCAGCGGGAAAAGAGAAATCAGGTCCAGATTTAAAAAACGGCCGGTAGAAAGCATCATTGCTAAAAGAATAATCAGGGCCATCCCCAGGTGAATAAACAACCCTGCCAGAAGACGAAAAGTTGTTACCCGGGTATAACCAAAGGGAGACATGTAGAGCTGTTCAAGGATCCCCTCCCGGGCTTCATTGAAGAGATTGTAGGAAATATCCTGGTAGATCATCATGGCAAAAACCCAGAGCACATAACCCACAATTAAATTACCCAGGCCAGAACCGTACATTTCCGTTCCGCCAGCAATACCCCGGTAACCCAAAAAAATCAGTAAAAATACCACATAAAGGGTAACAAAGCCCCCGATAAAATTAAAGAAATACCTTTTCAGGTAAATAAATTCCCGTTTAAACTGCGCGCCCAGTAGAACCAGGTTTCCCATTTAGCCCCCTCCTTCCCACTATTTTCAGAAACACTTCTTCCAGGTCAATCTCTTTCCGTTCAATGGATTCTATCGGTGCGTTGTTTTTGCGGAGAATATCCAGAACCCGGTAAAGATTCTCCATGCTTTCCAGGTTAATATCAATATAAAATCCGCTACCCACGCCATTGGAAAGGACGGTATTTTCAACTTCCTGAACCTCAGTCACCTGTTGGGGTGTAAGTTCGCTTCCCAGGTGTAAACGGTAAGACTTAACCTCAAACAAGCTGAGCAGGTTATCCACCCGGTCATCGGTAACAATTTTCCCATCGTTAATAATAATTACCCGGGGACAGATGGCCCGCACCAGGCGCATGTCATGGGTAGTAAGCAGGACAGTTTTATTTTCCTCCCGGACGACGTTCTGGAGCATCTCCCTGATCTCCAGGGCAGATTCCACATCCAGGCCCAGGGTTGGTTCATCCAGGATTAAAACAGGAACATCTACCACCAGGGCAACCGCGAGGGCCAGTTTCTGCTGCATCCCCCGGGAAAGACTGCGCGCGGTGACATTAACCTTGTCTTCCAGGTTGAGAGCAGTAATTAAATCAGCTATTCTACCCCGGATCCGGGAAGGTTTTTCCCCCTTAAGCGCTGCAAAAAAATCCAGGTTTTCCTTGACGGTAAGGGGCCAGTAAATATTGCGGTTTCCTTCCAGGACCGCGCTGAGATTGCTGAGCGCCCTTGATCGTTCCCGCCAGGGATTGTAACCGGCGACTTCCACCTTGCCCTGATCCGGCGCAACCAGTCCGCAGATAATCTTAACCATGGTGGTCTTTCCGGCCCCATTGGGACCGAGTAGCCCCAGAAGTTCTCCTTTTTTAACCCGGAAGCTGACATCTTCTAAGGCCTTAACCTTTTCTTTTTTCTTGGGGTAGGTTTTAAAAATATTATCAACCCGCAAAAGCTCTTCCACCTCAAATACCTCCATTTACCCTTTTTCAGTCTTTTTGCGCTTTTCGATTGCCCCCTCCAGTAAATCTAGAAGTTCCCTGCTGTCAAATCCAAAAACATCGGTAAGCAGAGGCTTATCTCCAGGGTTTTGCATTTCAGTCCTTAAAAGTATCCCCCCGAGTCCCCGGTAAAATTTGTTGGCAACGCTCCTGCGGTAGTTATAAACAACGAATTTTTCCAGTTTAAGCTTCAGAAATGCTTTCCCCGCCTCCCGCATCAAACCAAGGCCCAGACCAAGGCCGCGATAATCCGGATCAACAAAAAGCCCCGTAAGCTCACCCCTGTATTCTAAAGGTTCTCCTGTATTGATTCCCGTAGAGACGTAACCCACGATTTTTTCTCCAACCGCGGCCACGAAAATCAGGTTGTTTTTGGGGTCCTCTTCTTTCCAGGAAAGACACCCTGCAAGTTCTTTTTGCCGGTCAAGCTTTTTAAGGTATTCTTCGGGTTTAAAATAATAATCATTGCGCAAACACCTGATAAACATCTCCGCTGTTGCAGGTAAATCCTCTTCCCTCGCAGGGTGATAACTGATGGGCCTCATGGCAGCCTCCTAAACGAAATAAAAGGGGTCATCAAAACTCATTATTAGCCCCTTTTCCTGCTGGGCGATAAGGAGCCGGGCCATGGCCCGGGCGTGAATCCGGTCATGCCATAAAAAACGCCGCAGAACCTTTTTCAGGGTCCAATCTTCACCGTCAACCCGATAAACCATCCCGTCGCTTTTTTTCTCGAATCTCTCGGCCAGTTTTTCCATGCAGTGATCCCGGCGTTCTAAAAAGGTGCCCCTGGGTTCAGCTTCAATCCCAATTCGGGAAAGGTAAAAGGTCTGGACCCCGTCGATGTGGTCTAATGTTTCTTTGATACTGGAGGGGATTTTTCCGTAAAAAGTTTTGCCTTCCCGCGCAGTATCACTCCAATTTGGTTCAGGTGATTCCCGGGAAAGAGTATAAACATCGTCGCCGGATTGGATAACCAGATCACGAAACAGGAAAAACTGTTCCCGGTTTAAAACTTCCCGGTCTGCATCCAGCAAAATATCGGAATCCGCTTCTTCAACTGCAAGCTGGGTCCGGTGAACCTGGACTATGTCGAGCCCCTGATCCTTAAAGGCGTTGGAGGTCCCGAAAAAGGCAAAAATCCTCTGGCTATCGGGAAATTTGTCTGCCCATTTTAGATATCGCTCTGCTTCGACAGGGACTTTCTTCAGGGCTTCATATTTGGTCCTCCCCCGGACAAAGGCCCCGGGCAAATTAACGATATGTCCCAAAAAGCCCCGACCATTTGTTTCCAGAGCTACTTCAATCCAGTTTCCCAAAGCATTCCACTCCTTCCCGCCAGTTTTTTTCTGGCCTTGATAATGTATTTTGCGGGCCCCAGGAGGTAACCCTCATCCAGGACCTGCTCATAAACTTTATTTACTTCTGCTGCAATTGTTTTGCGAAATTCCTCGGACCAGGCCATTTCCTTTACTTTTTCCTGCATACTATTCTTCCATTCATCCATTGTTTCCCCATAATTTTTAATTTTAACCGCGGGAAAATCCCGCTCTCCGGTTATATCAAACCCCAGAATTTCTAAAGCTTTCTTAACCTCCCGGGGTTCAGGTTCAACAGACCAGGTTTTTCCGATTAGTTCAAAAATGCATTTGCTCAACCGCCAGCGGTGCCACTGGCCCTCCCCGGGTCCCATATCCTCACTCGAATATTCCGAGGTAATTATTAAATCCCCGCCGGGAACCAAAACCCGTTTGAACTCCTGAAGAGCCTGCAAAAACCGCAGGGGTTTATCATTGAGAAAAATGATGGTGTCAGCACAGCTAACTATATCTATGGATTCATTGGCCAGGAAATCCAGGTTGAAAATATCTCCTTCGACCAGTTCCACGTATTTCATATTCTCTCCCAATCGTTCTTTAATTCTTCTTCTCCACTCTTTAGGGAGGTCAATGTCTACCCCGATTATCCGGGAAGAAGCACGGTCTCCGGATAATTTTTCTGCCCAGAAAGCTGTTGCTCTGCCCGCACCCACAGCTGCGTCAAGGATGGTCTTTTGATCGAGATCAAGGCCCGTAACTGCATATTCCAGTGGCTGCAAAAGTCTCCCTCCTAAACGTGGTAATACCATAAAAGCATGGTCTCTTTTTGGTCTGTCTAGGCAAAGCGATTGATTACCCCCAGTTTTCCTCCCAGCCGGGCATAAAACGGCAGGCGGGGGGATTGGTATTCTGGGTTTCCACCTTAACCAGTGAACACCCAAGTTCTTCAGCCTTTTTTAAGGCCAGGTTGAAGAGTTTTCCGCCCAGGCCTCTATTCCTATGATGGGGATCAATCCTGAGATCCCAGATTACTCCCAGGTCCTCCCGCCCTTCCAGCATATTCAAACCGGGAGTGGCATAGGCAAGTGTGACCGCTCCCACTGGGATTTCACCTTCCCGGGCCAGCCAGAAACTCCAGTTGGTAAGATCAAATTCACTTTCCCAGGTGCTGGATGGACACCAGGAATTTGGTCCTGGTCACTGTAAACCACTTTATCCAGTTTCCTTGCCTCCAGTTTTATTCCCCCCAGGCCCTGGAGGCCGATTTCAATAAAATCTAAACTTACTCCAAGACACCTCTTTGGGTTGGGGTCCATAATTTATCCCGGACTGGAAAAAACCTAACCCTTTAAAATTTCTTTGCTATGCTCTTATTATTCTTCAAAAATAAAAAAAACCATTTTTTAATTTAATATTTTCCGAAATAGTTTTTATTTTTTGATTTTTTTATTTAA
>PWGV01000210.1 GCA_003554585.1 Halobacteroidaceae bacterium
CTAAAGTAGACATCGATATGACCCCCTAAATTATTCCTTAAAAAAGTCTACACTAAAAGTTCTAATAATCCTGCTATTTAGGGCAATATCGAGTAGGGGTCATATGAGCTAATAGGTAAATACGAGGAGGTAAAAATATGAATATTGGGATTATTGTTTACTCCAAAACGGGGAATACTTTTGAGGTAGGTTCGAGGTTAAAAGGGGTTCTTGAGCAAAAGGGACATTCGGTAAATCTGGACCGGGTAACCATAGAAGGGGAAGCAAAACCCGGAGATAAAGATGTCAAGCTAATCAATATTCCCCTGGTTGACGGTTATGAAAGAATTATTTTTGGAACTCCGGTGCAGGCATTTTCTCTTGCAGTTGCCATGGAAACTTACCTAAAACAGGTTCCCACCCTGGGGGGAAAGGAAGTTTCCCTTTTTGTGACAAAGCATTTACCCTTTGTCTGGACGGGGGGAAAAAGAACCCTTGGCCAGATGGAAAAGGTCTGTAAAGATAAGGGGGCAAGTGTTAGGGGGAAAGAAATAGTTTTCTGGAATGAAAAAAGCCGGGAAGAAACAATCAAAAAATGCATTGCAAACCTTAGCAGTCAGTTTTAATTAATTTATTGAATTTTCTCTCGGAAAATTGAATTGGAGGAGTAAAATTGTGGTGAGGAAAAAAGGTTTAATAAATACCCTGGCCATTATCGCCATTGTTATTGTAGCGGTGGGTTTTATTGGAGTAGTGGCATTCAGACAAATTGAAAAAGGCCTGACTGATTTGCTGGAGATGCCTTTAATGGATATTGACTTTTCCTCGATTTTGGATGGGTCTTATCCCGGCGAATTCAGCAGATTCCCGGTTTCTGCGGAAGTGGAAGTGACTTTTCAGGGGGAAAGGGTAACCGGAATTGACCTTTTAAGCCACCGTCATGGTGGGGGTTACAGTGCCGAGGAAATTCTGGATAGGGTTATCGAGAACCAATCCTTAAATGTCGATGTAATCTCAAGTGGTACCTACAGCAGTATTGTTGTTTTGAAGGCCATTGAGGACGCTTTACTGGATGTTCGCCAGTAAAGGGAACCTTTTTCTGGGAAGGAGTGTTAAGAAGGTGATGAAGCAATTCCCCACTCTGGGTTGCTGTGGACTCGACTGCGGGTTGTGCCCCCGCTACTACACAAAGGGTGAGTCCAGATGCTCGGGTTGTTTTGGCAAAGACTTTGCAAAAAAACACCCTTCCTGTTCCATTATTACCTGCTGTTTTAAGGATAAAGGTTTGGAGGTCTGCGCAAAGTGCTCAGAATTTACCTGTCAAAAATATGATAAGGAAACTTTTGAAAAAGATTCGTTTATTTCCCACAAAAGGATCCGATATAACCATAACTATATCAGAGAATATGGCCTGGAAAAATTTTTGCAACAACAAAAAAAGAGAATTGAAATCCTGGAAGAATTCCTGGAAAAGTTTGATGAAGGAAGGAGTAAGAGTTTTGTCTGTCTTGCAGCAGCCCTTCTTTCGCTAGAAAGTCTGGAAAAGGCCGAAAAGGAAATTGAGAAGGCCGGAATAGGGGTCGATGATTCCAGGGCCAGTGGGGAAATATTGAAAGATCTTTTGAACAACTATGCCCGGGAGGAAAAAGCAGAACTGAAATTGAGGAAATGACCATATAAAAAACTGTCTGTTTAAAAACCGAGGGAAATAACAATTAGGAGCACAAAAAAAGAGCCTGGTCCTGGAGGGCTTTGGCCCAACCTGTCTCTGGTAAAAGTTAACCCAGTGGAGTTTTAAGAGGAATTTTGACACTCTGTACATAGTAATAGGGGTTCTGGAAGGTTTTACAGGTCGGGGAGTTGGTAAAACTATTAAAGGATCTTGAAGAGTGGGCCAGAGAAAAGCAAATGCATCGGATGGAGCTTACTGTGATGACTCATAATACTAAAGCAATTAAGCTTTATGAAAAAATGGGATTCTTAATTGAGGGATTACGGAAAGAGTGCCTGCAAATCGGAAGGTCCTGGGTTGATGAATTCTACATGGCAAAAATTCTTTAAAAAGGAATCGGATTGGATCAATTGGAGAAAATTTTCTTTTATCAAGGGGTAGTTTTTGATGTCTTTAAACGAAGAGCAGGTATGGTTACCCGGAGCAAGGTCTCTTCGCTTTTTCTTTTTCCGCCAGTTCTGGCACCTTTTTGCCTTATTAATCCTTATTCCCCTGGCCTGGTTTTTTTCCGCTCCAGCCACGGGAGAAGGGTCCTGGCTGGGGGTGGAAGGATTTTAATCTTTTTTGGGTTGCGGTAGGCCTGGCCATAATTCACCAGGTCCTGGTATGGCTGGTTTTTCGGTTACAGCTTGGCTGGGCCTTTTTATCCAGGGTTTTTGGATCCTGGGATTTAGCGGTTTGGGGGCTTATTTTTCTTCCTCTTCTTGCGGCCCGCCCGATTTTAGTCTTTGGGCTGGCCAGGGCTACAAAGGATATCCTGTTTTTTTCTTGCCAGACCGGGATAATCCTGGGGTTAATCCTTTTAGTTCCTGCAGTTTATACCTTCTGGTCAGTTATCAAATATTTTGGAATAGCCAGGGCCCTGGGAGGGGACCACTTTCGGGTTGGCTATAGAAAACAGGGGCTGGTTAAAAAGGGAATTTTCAGGTGCTCCAGTAACGGGATGTATAGTTTTGGATTTTTCCTGCTCTGGGCAATTGCATTATTCCACGGTTCCCAGGCAGCTCTGGTCCTGGCGATATTTCAGCATGCTTATGTCTGGGTTCATCATTTCTGTACTGAAAAACCGGATATGGAATTGATTTATGGAAATAAGAGCTTAAGCTGAAAAGCAAAATGGGAGGGAAGTAATGGAACATATTCTCTGGTGTACCGGCCATGACCTAAAGATAAAGAATGCAGTAAAAGCCCGGGGATGTTTTGTTTATGAACAGGAAGGTAATTGCTATCTTGACCTGGAATCCGGTGTCTGGGTAACACCCCTTGGCCACAGTAATCCGCGGGTAAACCAGGCAATTTCTGACCAGGCGGAGAAAATCATCCACTGTGGTTATTACAATGGTAGTAAAATTGTTGATAATGCAGCAAGGGAATTACTGAAAATAACGGGGATCAAAAAAGGGAAAGGTGTATTTCTTTCTTCGGGTAGCGAAGCGGTTGAGTTCGGGATTAAAGCTATACATAAAGCAACAGAAAAGAATAAGCTTTTGAGGTTGCATGATTCTTTTTTAGGTTCGTATGGGGCTGCAGGGGAAAAGCAAAAGGAGGCCTGGTACCTCCTGGACTGGACTGACTGTCAGGTCTGTTCAGAAAAGGAAAATTGTAAAAAGGACTGTCCGGCTTTGGAGGATATCCCATATTCAGAGCTGGGAGGCTTTGTTTTTGAACCAGGTAGTGCTGGAGGCCTTGTAAAATTCCCTCCCCAACCTTTCATTGATAACCTGGTCCAGTTATTCCGGGAAAACGGCGGGCTTATCCTGGTAAATGAAGTGACAACGGGTATAGGTAGATCCGGAAAGTGGTTTGGCTTCCAGTACTATGGTTTCCAGCCCGACCTTGTTGCCATGGGGAAAGGCCTTGGGAATGGATACCCGGTAAGCGCTACAGTTATGACCGGGGAAGTAGCAAAAAACCTGGAGGGAAAAGGTTTTTATTACCAGCAGTCTCACCAGAATGATCCCCTGGGCTGCCGGGTTGTGGTAGAGGTCATCGATGTTATTAAGGAGGAAAACCTGGTAAACAGGTCGAGGGAAAAGGGAGAGTATCTTTTGGAAAGGTTAAAAGAAATTTTTTCCGGGTTTGATTTTTTAAAAGGAATTCGAGGCCGGGGTTTGATGGTGGCCCTGGAGTTTTCCGGCCCTGAAAACAGGGAAGCGGCATATTTACACCGGGAGCTTTTTAACAAAGGGTTTATTGTTTCCCTGCGGCCCGGCCATTACGTCCTTCGCATTGATCCCCCTTTAAATATTGAAATAAAACACCTGGATTCATTTTTGCAGGAATTGGAAAAAATACTGGTATTTTACCAGGGGTAATATTAATTTCCCGGCTTTGGATTGCCAATAAAACTATTAAAAGGAAGGGAGGTGCTAGGGTGATCAACGGAATCAACCACATTACGTTCGCGGTAAGTAATTTAGAAAGGTCTCTGGAATTCTATAAGGAGCTGCTGGGGCTGCAACTGGTAGCGCGATGGCCTGATGGAGCTTATCTTAAAGCAGGAGATACATGGGTTGCCCTTAACCTTGATCCGGAATGTCGAAGTGAACCCTCCCCTGACTATACCCATATTGCCTTTAATGTAAACCCGGAGACTTTCCTTCATATAAAGGAACGGTTGGAAAAAAGCAATGTCCAGGTTTTCCAGGAAAATAAATCTGCAGGAGAATCTTTTTATTTCCTGGATCCTGACGGACATAAACTGGAACTACATTACAATAGTTTGGTCCAGCGAATGGATTGGTTCAGGGAACAAAAGGGTCCGGGGTTTAGGGTTGAATAACAAAAAGGAAGCAGTAGGTAGGATGCTTTTTTAGAGGATACTAAAAGGAGGATATTTTGAGATGGGTGAAAAGAATTTTTCTTTTCAAATTGGTGATTTTAAGTGTATGGCGGTTTGTGATGGGAACTACACCTATACAAAACCTGCTCCTCTCCTTTTTCCCACCGCCCCCGGGGAAGAGTTGGACCAGAAACTCAGGGAATTTGATGTAGATCCTGACCGGTGGCTGGAATGGAAGAGTCCCTATACCTGCCTTTTTGTGGATACAGGGGAGAATAAAATTCTGGTTGATACAGGAGGAGGAAAGGAGAATCAATCGAGTAGAGATAAAGGCCAATTAACGGATAACCTCAAGGCCAGAGGTATTTCACCCGAGGAGATTGATTTCGTTATTTTAACCCACGGCCATCCCGACCATATCTGCGGTAATACAGATGAAAATGGGAAAATAGCTTTTCCCAGGGCCCAGTATGTTATCTGGAAAGAGGAGTGGGAATTCTGGAATTCGGATAGAGCGGAAAAAGAGCTTCCTGAAACGTTCAAAGAGGGGCTAATTAGGTGCGCCCGCCAAAAGCTTCCGCCCATAGAAAAACAGCTAAACCTGATTGAGCGGGAAGAAGAAATAGTTGAAGGGGTCAGACCTATTTTAGCCTGGGGACATACTCCAGGACACATGGTGGTTTCCTTCGGTTCAAAAGGAGAGCAACTACTAGCAGTATCCGATCTTTTTGTACACCCAATCCATGTAGAAAAACCGAAATGGTATACTGCTGTCAATTATAACCCGGAACAAAATGTCGCCTCCCGGATCCTGGAAAAAGCCGAACAAGAAAATGCCCTTTTAATTGGCTTTCATTTTCCCTTTCCCGGCCTGGGTAGAGTTAAGAGAGAAGAAGGAAAGTGGAAATGGGAGCCAGGGGAGAGATAATAGTTTTCAGGACAATGCTGACAATAAGCTATGCTTTGATTAAGACGTTTAAATTAATTCTTCTGAAACAAAAAACAAACTTTGGATTATAGGGAAGGGTTTTGCTTGAAATAGGTTTGAAAAATAAGGTTCTCCTCCATTATAGTGGGTAAATAAAATTTGAAAAGAGAAGGACATTCACGATCCTCCGAGAAAATTTAAGCTAACGCAAGCTAATTCCAAGGAGGTATCGCGAATGTCCAACTTAAGTATATCATCCTTA
>PWGV01000143.1 GCA_003554585.1 Halobacteroidaceae bacterium
CTCGGCCAGCGCGGCGGCCAGCTCGTCAGGTAGGCGGGCGGCGCGGCGCTCGGCCGGTGCCTGGGTGGCCCGCCAGGACTTGAGGTGGCGGTGGATGGTGTTGGGACTCCCGGTGCCCAGCTGCTCGCGGATGCGCTGGATGGACGGCTTCTCGCCCTGCCCCACCAGGGCGTCGGCGACGGTGGCGACCTGCTCGTAAGTGATTCCGGTGCGTGCCATATCGTACCTCTACTCTGCCGTATCGTATTCTGTATTTCATATTATATCTTATACGGTACAAAATACAATACAAAATACGCAATTGATATGAAAAAATCCCGGCGCCGGGGCGTGTTTCTGGTGTTCGGTCACAAAAAACCCCGCCGTGGCGGGGTTTGAGTGGTGTAGCGCTGGCCTATTCATCTATTGGATTGCCATAGCGGTCGCGCTCTGGCTGAGGTTCAGCCTCACGAGCCTTCTCCTCTGCTTTTGCCGCTTCGCGCTCAGCAAAGAGGTCTGAGCCGCGCTGACGCATCTGCTCAAGCTCGTGATCCCGTAAGTCGGGGATCGACGCGAGCATGCCCAGCAGCACAGCTCGGTCGTACTCACCGACCCCGGCGATGTCCACTAGCCCGCCAAACTCGATTAGCCGGCGCGTGCGTGCCTTGCGCTCTTTCTCGGCTTCAGCCTGCGTGACCTGCGTGGCTTTCGCCTTTTTGCGGCGTGCCAGTATCGCGGCCCGCTCGGCGTCGAGGATCGTGCGCAGCATGTCCTCATCGCGTTCGCTGCGCTCTGGCAAACCGGCGATGTAGAGCGCTAGCTGCTGTTCGCGCGAGAGCTTGTCTTTGCCGCGCTTGTCGGCACGCTCACGCAGCAGCTCTAGCAGCTCCTGCCGCTTGTCCTCAGCCGTTTTGCGCTTCTTCCTTGGCGGCTTTGCTGCTGGCTGTTGTGCAGTTGTCTGGTCCATGGCGCCATCCTCTTTGCTCATCAGGATACACTATCAGTCTATCTGATAGTGTATCCTGATGAGCAAGCGAGGAGCGCCATGGACGTCATTCCAGACAGGAATGCGCGCTTAGTAGTTTCTCTGTACGCTCGCTGCGCTCACTGGAGAAACTGCGCGGCCTGCGGCGCAACCCCTACCCCAACCCCCACCCCAGCGGAGGCAGCATCATGGCGATAGCACGGCTAAGCATGAAGCTCGGCAAGCGCGGTCGCGGCGGCGCTCATGCTGACTACATCATGCGGCAGGGCGAGTACGCCCTACAGCATGAGAAGTTCGAGAAGCTCGAAGCGGTGGTCGAGGGCAACATGCCGACCTGGGCGGTCGGTGATCCGCGCTCATTTTTCGAGGCGTCGGACGCCAACGAGCGGGCTAATGCGAAGTACAGCTATCGGGAGATGGAGCTGTCACTGCCACGCGAGCTGACGCCCGAGCAGCGCGTCGAGCTGGTGAACGACTGGTGCGCGCAGGAGCTGCCAAACTACCCGTTCCTGTACGCCATTCACAACCCTCAAGCCATCGACGGCGGCGAGCAGCCGCACGCTCACCTCATGTTCAGCGAGCGCGAGAACGACGGCATCGAGCGCGATGAAGAACAGTTCTTCAAGCGTGCCAATCGCAAGAACCCCGAGCGCGGCGGCGCGCGCAAGACGTACAACCTGGAAGGCACCAAAGCTGAGCGCCAGAACCGGCTCGTGGCGTTGCGCGATCGCTGGCAACAGCACGTCAACGCCCATCTGGACCGCGCTGGGATTGGCGCCCGCATCGACATGCGGAGCTATGCCGCCCAGGGCATCGACAAACAGCCGAAGCGCAAGCTGACCCCCTTAGAAGCCGAGCAGCGGCGTCGCCGCGTGGCGGCAGCTAACGTCGATGTCGCTGCAGCAGCGAAGATGCGAGCTGATGCACGCTCGCAGGCAGACGAGTACATACGGGTGAAGCGGCAAGAGCTGACCGCGATGCGAGAGCAGAAGCGCCGCCGTCAGGCCGCTCAGGAGGCGCCCTCCCCCACCCCCACCCCTTCAGCACCTGCCCCGACGCCGGAGGAGCGGGCTGCGGCTGATGTGCGACTACTGCTGAACATGCCCGACCAGGGCGAGAGGGCAGAAGCGATCCGAACAGCGATGGCGGACCCAGACGACAGGTATGCCGATGCCTACGTCGAGGCCATGATCGCGCACGATATCGGCACTCTGGGTGAGCTTCCCCCTGCTGCCCAGCCACCACAGGAGCGGCAAGGCAGCGAGCAGGATGAACCCGGTCAGGGCTGGCCTAGCCGGGGCAACAACGGACCGATGATGTAGTGCGCAGCGCATTGAGGCTGGTTGCTGTTAGGGGTATTCCTGGCGGGCGTGTAGAACGCGCAGCACTTCGATAGCCGTTGTGCCAACGCGATACACGACGATGTAGTTGGGGTGGGCGACCCACTCCCGCGTGCCAGCTACGCGCCCCTCCCGAAACCCCAGAGGGGTGCGGGGAAGTTGTTCAACGCCTGACTCAATCGTGTGGCGCAGGGTCCATGCAGCGAGTGGGTTGAACTGCTCGATGTAGGACAGGATGGTGGCGAGGTCTACCAGCGCTTCGTCAGTCCAGACAGGCTCTTTGGCCAATTCACCCAATGCGCTGCCTCCGGCGCTCTTCCATCATGCGGTCCAGCTGAGCCATGGCCTCGCCATGGGGCAGAGAGGGCTTATCGCTATCCAAGGCTTCCTGCACCTTGGCACGAAACCAGCGGTCGTAGCTGTCCGCTTGCTCCTGAGTCTCGAACTCGCTGATGAGGGGGTCTAGTTGGGTGCTCATGGGGCGCCCTCCTGGGTGTCTATGGCTCTAGTGTAACGCGGCGTTCTTGTCAGTGCTTGGCCTCGAACCGCTGGAGAAGATCCCCGAAACCTGTGATCTGCCCGCTGGGCCGGTGAGGCTCAGCCTCAGCTGGTGATGCCCTCTCAAGATCCTCCTGGAGCTGACCTGGTGCTGGTAGACGCCGAAGTTCGCGCACCTCCTCCTGGAGCTGGGTGACCTGCTCCCGGAGCGCCTGGAGCTCGCGCAGAAGGAGGTCGTCTCGCTCGTTATGGGGGGTGTCTCCAGGGGTGTATCGCTGAGACCCCTTGGGGGGTGTAACAGGTGTAACACTGTTCGGTGGTTCCCCATATGCGCGGATCAGTTCGGAGAAGTCGATCAGGCGTTGCCCATCATCGCTGAGCCTAGACGTCACGCGGCCTGAGCGGCAATGCCGATGCATCGTCATGCGGCTCTTGCCGTACAGCTTGGCAGCCTGTGAGAGGTTCAGTTCGGGCATGTATCAAGCTGTCACATTTTTGGTGGGGGAGGTGTAACAATGAGGAGTGTAGCGAATACGCTTCACTCCTCCCCAAGCGAGATTCTATACGCTTCCCGTAACTGCTCCGGTGTAATCGGCTCATCTGGAAAAACTAGCCGCTTAGCTTCAAATGCCTCTCGGGCCTGTAGTCGACGGGCGTGATTAAGTACCTCATCCAACCCTAGCTCGATCAGTTCGCCACGCAGCTTCCGTTCGCTGACCTCCAAGGTAGTTGCCATCTGTTTTATTAAGCTCGTTGTGGTGGCCATAGCTTGCTCCTTCCTGGGGTTTGGGCTAGTCGCTCAGGTGCGGTAGGTCTGGCTCCAGGCCATCAAAGGATGGCTGGGAAGGGGGCTCCTCACCATCTCCGGAGGGGAGCTGCTGATCGCCAGATGACAGCGAGGGAATTCGGTTGAGGTCTGGACCCTCCAGGCCCTGAGGGTTGTCCTTCTCTGAGACGAGCACTCTGGCGTCAAACAGCGCGTACTGCCCGTTCTTACGCTTGTCAGCCCAAGCCACGCGGCGATTCACGACATACGCAAGAGCACCGCCACGCTCAGAACCGACGCGCACTGTCTGGATCCATTGCTCATCCATGAGCACTTTCACCGACCGCTTGACTGTCGACACAGATGTACCGGATAGCTCTGCTAGCGTCGTCTGTGATGCCACCAGTGCCCCTCGGTTGTTCATGTTGGCTATGAGCAGGTGAAGGAGGGCAGCGGCGCTTGGCTTTCGATAAATGAGCGCCGCCCATTTCTCATGAGCTTTGCGCTCAGTTTGTACCCACGAGCCTTTGACCTGGGGTGAGGTCAACTGAGTGTTGGTATCGTTCATGTCCGCTCGCTATCGTTCAAATCATAGCTCAACACTAGCACGCTATCGTTCATCTGTGCACGCTATCGATCACTCTTAGGTCACAGCTGGTGACCTAGGGGTAGGTCACAGCTGGTGACCTACCCCCCCCCGTCAAGTCACTGATTTAAAACGATTCTATATTCGCCCCTTCTTATGATCTTCTAGTGCCTTGGAATTTGCCACCAACACGGAAGCGCTACCGCGCTTTGAGCGCTTCGCGCTCGCCTACCCTTCGCTTCGCTCGCCCGGCCTTCGGCCGCCTGACAATGGCGCGCCAGAGGCGCGACTAGCGGGGCTTCTAGGCGCTTCGCGCCTGCGCCCCTTTGTGGACGGCTACGCCGTGCAAGATCGTGCAAACTCGCAGCCCAAACCCCGTTCGGCAGGGCGGTGGGCTGCGCCCACCCAAAACCGGTTACCGGCGCTTCGCGCCTGCATCCGCTTCGCGGATAACCCCGATGCCAACCAGGGGTTATGGGGTCAGGGGTAAAAAATCGACACGATCACCCCCCTGGCGCGGCCCGAGACGTGCGCCCAGGTGGGAGCGAGGGACGAGCGACCCCGGGCGTGCGGTGAGGGCCGACGCCAGACAGAGCGAGGAACGAGCGGCGTCAGCGACGCCGCAGGCGGCGACCGGCCCTTTGGGCCGGGGGTGCGGGTTTACTCCAACGGAAGTGACGGCTGATCGTCACCTCGTTGGCGCTTCTGGCTCTCTAGGACGTCCAGGCGGGTGGCCAGAGCCTCAGCGCGGGTCTCAGCCTTGGTGCGCCCCTGGGCAGCTTCCTGGCCCGCCTGGCGGGCCTCCTGGGCCTGTTTCTCCAGAGCGGCCAGCCGCTCTCGGTACTCTTCCCGTTGCTCGACCAGGGTCTGCCGGTGTGCCTGGGCGTCCTGTTGGCGGGCCTGCCGCTCCTCCTGGAGCGCCTTGGCCCGCTCTTCGGCCTGCTGCTGGACGGCTTCGGTACGGGTCTCGGCGACGGCCAGCGCCTTCTCGGCGTCGATACGGGCCGCCGTGGCGGTTTTTGCTTCAGCCTCGGCCTGTTGCCGCGCCTGGCGCTCTTCGTCGCGCTGCTCCTCGAGGGTGGTCACCCGGTTGCGGGCCTCGGCCAGTTGTTGCCGGGCGTCGTCGCGCTGGGCCTCCAGCTCCCGCACGCGCTCGCGGAACTCGCCCAGGGCGCTGCGTGCCTCGTCGCGTTCCCCGGTGACGCGATCGCGCTCGCTCTCCAGAGCCTCGACCTGGCCACTCAGCTCCTCGACCTGCTCCTCCAGCTGCTCACCGGTGGCTGACAGCTCATCGGCAGTGTGCTGCGCCTCAAGGGCGCTCTCCTCGGCCTCGGCGCGGGACGCGGCGGTCTGGCGCTCGATCTCCTCGGCCAGCGCGGCGGCCAGCTCGTCAGGTAGGCGGGCGGCGCGGCGCTCGGCCGGTGCCTGGGTGGCCCGCCAGGACTTGAGGTGGCGGTGGATGGTGTTGGGACTCCCGGTGCCCAGC
>PWGV01000150.1 GCA_003554585.1 Halobacteroidaceae bacterium
AAAAAACCTAACCCTTTAAAATTTCTTTGCTATGCTCTTATTATTCTTCAAAAATAAAAAAAACCATTTTTTAATTTAATATTTTCCGAAATAGTTTTTATTTTTTGATTTTTTTATTTAATTTTTTTATTTTATTTGATTATTATTTAATTATGATCTTTTTAAACCTTCTTTTTCCCTGATTTTTATGCTCTCTTGGAAGGTTAAAAATTTAGTAAAAATTCCCCCTTTAACGGCAAAAACCCTGCGCAGGCAGGGCCGAAAATTAAATAATGGATTTAAACAAAATAACGGGAAAACCACTAGCTCATTCTTCTTTTTCTTCAAATCTGGCAACAATCTCTTTTTCTTTGTGAATATCCGCTACATAAACCATTTTTGTCTGGACCAGTTGACCATCAATTGTCCAACCTTTGAATTCAAAGAAATCTCCTGCAATTGCACTCAGGACAATCTTGCTGGCATGAGCATCATAGGGTTCTACTTCAACAGTTCCCGCGCCTTCTGGAGTAACGGAAACCTGAATTATCTCCCCCAGAATCTCGTCAACAGTTAAAAACCTGGCTTCCAGGTTCTTTTTCTCCCAGATCTGAAAGCTGTGTTCGGGAGCAACGGCAAACCTTTCCCCTTTTTTAATCCACTCGTAGAAAACATAGCCCTGATTCGGTTGGGCTTTTATGGTAACCTCTTTCCCGGAGTTATATCGTCCTTCCCCTTCTACCTGACCTGCCCCAGGAGGGGTTACGTTAATATCAACTTCCACTTTAACTCCACCTAAAAAGGCAATAACGGCGATGAGGATAGCTAGAAATAAACCGAGAACAACCATGATCTGGCTTTTGTAAGGGTGCATAGGGCAACACCTTTCTCTTCTTTAGACTCGGGCTGGTTTTTTTACTCTTCAGTGATTTTTAAAAACCTGGCCATCAGGAGTTCGTCTCGGTATTCTCCTGAAAGCATTTTTTTGTTCTTTTTGAGAATACCCTCCAGTTCAAACCCGAATTTCCGGTAAAGCTTTATCGCCCGAAGGTTTTCCGCATCCACTTCCAGAGAAAATTTTTCAATCCCTGTTTCTTCCGCCCAATTCAGCATGGCCCGGACCAGGTGAGTTCCAATACCGTAGTTCCAGAAGCGCCTGCTCACAGCCATGCCAAAACTTCCCCGGTGGCTGTGGCGCTGGAAGGGTGGGCTGGTAAAACCGAGGGTCCCAACCAGCTTATCTCCAATTCGGGCTCCGATAAAAATTGACCTTTCCCCCTTAAGCTGCTTTTCGATGTACTCTTTCTCTTCTTTTTCAGTCATTTGCAGTTCCCCCGGTTCCCTGATCAGGTAATCTGTTTCCCGGGATACTTTTTCCATAAATTCCAGGACATCCCTGGCCTCTCCCGGTTTTACAGAAGAAATCTCCAGTTCTCCTTGAGAAAGCTGGACTTTCACAGGCTTAATCTCGGCCATCAAATCACCTCTCCTTTCCGGCCCAGTTTTTAAGAATAAATTTTACCACTCCATCCTCTCCATTACTTCCGGTTAAATGAGTAGCAGCTTTTTTTACCCGGGGCTGGCCATTTTCAACTGCTACCGCCCTCTGGGCAAAGGAAAACATTTTCAAATCATTGAAATTATCTCCAAAGACCGTGAGTTGATCCGGGGAGTGGCCTGTAATTTGAGTTAGTGTTAAAATTCCCTGGTCTTTGCTGGCCTTCCGGTCGTGAACTGTCAGCCAGAACCATCCCGGGGAATACTGGTTTTCGATCAGGTGGATTTCAACCCTGTCCGAATATTTTGCCTCCAGGAGACCATTTAGTTCCAAAAGCCTCTCCTGCCTGTCAATAATCGTCAGGCAAACAACTTCTGCAGAAATTGCTTCTTCCAGGGTCTCCGCCCAGGCCAGGCGGGGGTCTTTTTTTTCTTTGCGGTCCTCTATATACCATTGCTTCCCCTCATTACTGATTTCGAGATAAAACAGCCGGTCCCTTTTCCCATCAAAACAGGAAATCAGGGGGACCTGCCTGTAAGTGGCCAGGTCCAGTAAAATCTCCTCCAAAATCTCCTGGGGTATGGAGTTTATCTGGAGGTGTTCCCCGGTTGAAAAATCGCTGATAAAAGCACCGTTAAATTCAATTACGGGAAGCCTTATGTTAACTCCTTTTAAAAGCTTCTGGATGGAGAATAAACTCCGGGCGCTGGCCACGGTGAAATCGAGTCCCTGTTCCATCAAAAAATTTAATTTTTCGCGGGAATAGGAGGATAGGTTGCCCCTATCATCGAGGAGAGTTCCATCCAGGTCGGAAATGAACAACTCTGAATTCACGGGAGAACACCCCTTTTTCATTTTTATATATTGTCCAAGCAACTTACTTGAATGGGGGTTGAAAGGACTGACCAAACAGCAACAGGATATCTGAAAAGCCTCCTCCTTCGGGTTTAAACCCGGAAGAAAAAGAAACCTTTTTATATTCTTCAGCCAGGAATTCTGCAAGAAGTTCCTGTTTGTTGGCTACAGAGCCGGGGGAAACGCCGTAGGCCCGGGCCACATCTTTTTGTGTTTCCCCATAACCAATAAAATGGGAAATTAAATAGTCAATGGCTGCAGCCCAGGAACCCTGTTTGCGAAGGCCCGGCTTTTTATGGAAACTATAAGCCTCCCAGAAAAAAAGGGCTGTTTCAATATCCTTGGGAAAATGACAGCGAGCCATCCGCCGGGCCAGAAGGCAGGCTTCCGCGAAATATTTTTCCTCCTCCCAGGTAAGGTCCTGTTCTGAGGCTTTGCTGGCCCCCAGCAGGGTTTTAATCTCTTCGGAAAATTCGGAGAAGTTTATTCTCTGCCAGTCATAATCACCCCGTTCAACCCGGGAGAAAAACAAATCCAGGGTTCCCCTTCTTTCCTTACTCAAGCTCAATTCCCGGGGACTATTATAGCCTAAGTCAGAGCGGGGTTGATTTAAAAATTCCCGTATTTCCAGCCCTATTGCCCAGTCCAGCTCCCCTCCATTGCCCTCTTCCCGCTGGCTTTCTGCAAAGCAGGCGCAGAGAATTGTCAGGATAATTTCCTCCTGGTGGCGGAGGAATTCCGCCCAGGATTTATAAGAATAACCCCAGCCGACCATTCTCTCCCGCATCCCGCTGATGTCCTGGAAAAGGGGTTCTTCAACCAGGTCAGGGAAAACAAGGGGATCTAAGAAGGTTACATTCCAGTTCCCGGCAGCTAAAAGCCTCGCAATCATCACGTCCCCTACCTCCAGAACCTCTGAAGGGTGTGACAAGGAAAGCCAATTGGTATCACGGGAAAAGATATCCTCCAGGATTATCCCCCGACCAGGCAGGATATCCTTAACCCGGTGGGCGGACAGAAAGGATTTCTTCCAGCGGAGCAGTTCCTGGTATAAACCGGGGCGGATGGAACTCTTTTTTTCCTCTAAAAACCGGGAGAAAGGAGTTTTACCCTTCTCCATTTTAAAACCAAAAGCAAGCCAGTCCAGAAAAAGCTCCAGGTATTCATGGTCGGAGACCAGTTCCTGATAGTCCATGTATTCGGAAAAAACAGACTCCGCAAAACCCTCTTCCAGAACCTTCAGGTCGTAAAGCAGGAATTCGTAAAGGTCCTTGCGGATTTCTTTGATTTCCCGGCCCAGTTTTATATCGGTAAAATCAAGGACCCTGTTTCCCCTGAAACCACAGCATTCAGTCCGGGGGCGGCCGCTCCCGCAGAAACAGGGTTCCAATCTTTCCTGTTCTCTCACTTGTTTTCCCTCCCCTTAATACCTTCCAGTTCTTTGATGTGGTCCCGGTCGTGGTCCAGGAAAAACTGCATCCATTTTTCCATGTCCACTTCTTTATCCCCGTACTCCCAGGTTTTATTAAACCATTCTTCGGGTAAGCGGGAAAGAAAAGCCTGCATTTCATAAAATATCCCTTCCAGGTCAGCTTTAATATCGAAAAGGGAATGCTGGGCCCAGGCTTTAGCTATCAATTCATTTAAGGCATCGGTATTTTTTGGTCCAGTTGCGTCAATAATCCCGTAGCCAACGAATTGGCGCAATTTATTCAGGCCCCAGCGGTGCCAGTGGGTCAGGTGGACCACCATATCCTGCAGGGTCCATTTCCCCGACCCTAAAGGCTCTGCCCATTCTTCTTCTTTAAATTCCTTTAAAACCCGAAAAAGCTTTTCCCTGTGGTTTTTTAGTTCCTGGATTATTTCCTTTTTATTATTCATAATAAATCCTCCTGCTAAACATTGTTTGAATTTTAAAATTCATTTTTATTTGCCATTCTCCTTTTTAAAGCGGCCAGAAAATTAAAAGCAGGGGAATGGCCGTAACAACTATGATCACCTCTAGCGGTAACCCCATCCGCCAGTAATCGCTGAAGCGATAACCGCCCGGCCCCATAACCAGGGTGTTGGACTGGTGGCCAACGGGAGTTAAAAACGCACAGGAAGCGCTGATGGCAACGGCCATCAAAAAGGAATCCGGCGAGACCTCCAACCCATGAGCGATATTCAAGGCGATGGGAGCCATGAGCACGGTGGCTGCGGTATTGTTTACCAGGTCGGACAAAAACATGGTTCCCACAAATACTATGGTTAAAGCAACCCAGGGGGCAGCCTGGCTGGCAGCGTGGAGGATTCCACCTGCTATTAATTCAGTCCCTCCGGTCTGGTCCAGCGCCTGGCTCAGGGGAAACATCGCGCCCAGGAGAATAATTACCGGCCAGTTGATGCTGGCATAGGCATCTTTAAGGGATAAAAAACCGCCCAGGACCATGAAAATTGCAGCCCCCAGAAAGGAAATCTGGATTGGGAGCAACCCGGTTGCGGAAATTCCAACGGCCAGGGCAAAGGCACCCAAAGCCAGCAGGACTCGCCGGGGCTGGCCCAGGCGTAAAGACCGTTCTGCCAGGGGCAGAAAACCCAGGCGGGGAATGATCTCGTGCAGAATCTCCCGGTTACCCTGCAGGAGGAGAACATCCCCTGCTCTGATCCTGATATTGCTCAACCTGCCCCTCAGACCGCCGCCTTCACGGGCTACAGCGAGAAGGTTGATCCCGAAGCGATTCCGTAAATTGACCCGACCGGCCGTTCTTCCCTCCATGAAAGAATCCGGCATTACAACTACTTCTAAAAGCCCCACCTTTTCCGAACCCAGGCTTTCCGGGCCAATCTCCTTGCTCTCGGCCAGTTCAAAACCGTAGGCATCGAGAAAGCCCTACAGTTCATCGGTATCGGCTTTTACCACCAGGATATCTTGCTCCCGAATGGTCCTGGTCGGGTAGGGGTCAGGATAATTCTGCTCTCCCCGGATTAAACCCACTATGGTTATGTCCTCCGGGTCGTATTCAAGTTCAGAAAGCCTTTTGCCAATAGCTTCCGATTTTTCTGGAACCCGGACCTCGGTAATGTATTTGGCGATTTCAATAATATCCCCGCTGGAGGATCGCCCCTTGCGCTGGGGAATTAACCGCCAGCCCACGAGAATTACAAAAACCAGGCCCAAAATTGCCACAAATCCCCCCACGTAGGAGAAGTCAAACATTCGAAAGGCTTCCATTCCCTCCTGCTGCCCGCGGAAGGTAGCGATAATTATATTGGGCGGAGTTCCGATTAGGGTA
>PWGV01000168.1 GCA_003554585.1 Halobacteroidaceae bacterium
AGCTTCAAAAAATTAGCAGGGCTATTATTTCTTTTTATGAAGCCCGCAGGTAAATCGGATTTTTAAGATTTTTTGTTTGAGGAGGGAGTTTTTTGGAAGAATACGAAATTGATTTGCGCGAACTCTTTTTTAAGCTCTGGAGAGGCAAGTATATCATAATCGGGGTTTTTATCCTGGCCGTATTGCTAGCCTCTTTTTACACCTTTGTCTATTTGGACCCGGTTTTCGAGAGCAGGGCAACTTTGCGGATAAGGCCGGTACCGGGTGAGGCAAATGGAACAGAGGTGGTTTCACTTTCCCTGCCGGGATACGTGTCTTTTTTTACCAGCCAGTTGGTTATGAACCCCCTGCAGGAGAAAATCGCTCGGGATTTTGACCGAGAAATAACTGTCCGGGGCCTGGAAAATCGCCTGGAGGCAGAACTTGATGAAGAAGATAATTTCTTTTTTCTATCTTTCCGGGACAATAATCCAGAGGCAGCAAGAGATATACTCTCGGCCTGGATCGAAACTTACAACGAAGAATTAAGAAAATATATTACTTCTCAAAACAGGGAAAATCTTGGCCAGTTAGAGACAACAATGAGAAGTGCCAACAGGAATTTTGTCGAGATAAATGATCAATTAATCTTTTTCCAGAAAGAAAATAACATTGATCAAATGGAGAGTAGGCTTTCCTGGCTGGAGAGGAATGTAACATCTTACATGGATGAGCTCCAGCAAGCAAAGGTTGAACTTGAGGTTCTTCGAATTACCTCCCCCCTTCTTGAAGATCTAGTAGCCAGCGAGGAAGGGAATGTTGATGAAGTTATTCGAAGTATGGACCGGTTATTAGAGGAAACATATTTTCAAAACCTAAAACACCTTGCATTGCACCTGGAAGAAGTGAGTCCAGTCTGGGTTTTTCTCAGGCAACGAAGTATTGACCAGCAGGTCAGGCTGGAGGAACTTCAGAACAAAAAATCGGATCTGGAAAAATTGACAGAAGAAATGCATCAAGAAATTGAAGAACTTCAGGTCCAGTTGCTGGAGGTAAAAGCGGAGAAAATTGATCTGCAACAGCGGCAACAAAGAGCCCAGGATAATTTAGTCCAAATTATCCAGAATTACGAATCCCTTACCTTCTTTTTAGATAATCTTTCTGGATGCGGAGTCGTGACGATGGAAGAACCCTATATTAGGGAAGGAAGAGTAGCCCCGAATCACAAATTAAACCTTGCTCTCGCTGGAGTTTTGGGGATTTTCCTTGGAACGGGGGGTTTGTTGTTTTACAATTTCCTGCAGGTAGATGAAAAAGAAAAATAACGAAAATAGAAGAGTGAAAGCTCAAAATAAATAAGAAAAGAAATTATTGGCGGAGGGGTTTATTCTCCGCTTTTTGTTTCGGGAAGGTTTTCCTTTGAGAACTATTGAAAATGAGGAGAGATGGTAAATTAACATCCCGGTAATTCCCCTGCCAAAAGGGAACTGCAATTATCTGCAGGAAAATGGGTTAAACATGTTGAATCAGGCAAAGAACAGTGAAAACCGGAGGCGTGATGGTAATGGAACTTAGAGAAATTCCCCTGGAGAAAATTAAACTTGTTAATAATCAACCCCGAAGAGAATTTCGGGAAGAGGGCCTTGCCGCTCTTGGCCGTTCCATTGAAGAAATTGGCCAAATTCAGCCAGTTATTGTTAAGCCCGGACAGGGAAATTATATATTAATCGCCGGGGAGCGGCGGATAAGGGCGCTCCGTGATAAAGGGAAAAAAACTGTTTGGGCAATGGTTGTAAGGGAAAACATGGAGCGCGAAAGAGTGCGTTTGATCCAGCTTGCCGAAAACCTGCAGAGGGAAAATCTGAATCCCCTGGAGCGTGCAATAGCAATAAAAGATTACATTGGTGAGGAGGAACTATCAAAAAAGGAAGCCAGCCGTCGACTTGGTATTCCCAGGACTACTATTAATGATTGGTTGAATATCCTGGAGGTAGGTCAGTTTTACCAGAAAAAGGTTCTGGAAAACTATTACGGGGAAGATTCTCCCCTGACCCTTTCCCACATTTCCCTGGCCAATTCCCTGGACAAAAATACCGAGGATCCTACAAAGAAAAACCAGCTCCTCGATTATATTTTAAAATACAACCTGAGCAGGGGCGAGACCCGGAAAATTGTGGATATCTTCCGAAAAAATCCGGTTATTCCCCTTGAAGAAATTGTCGCAGGCATTTTAATTACCCGGGAACAAAAGAAAATTAACAGGGAAGAAGCGGAAAAGGAAGGCAGAGAACCGGGTTATGAAGAACTGGAGAAGGCTTTTAACCGCCTGGAAGGGATTTTAACTCAAATCATGGACAGCAAACATGAAATCCTAACCGAAAAGAAGGAAGATATTATAGCTGAGTTTAAATACCTAGAAAGCCTACTTGAACAAGCAATTCCTGGGGGACTTACGGGAGAAAAGAAAAGTTAAAAATAGATGGAAAGGATGATTTTTTTGGGGGTTAGTTATAGAAGGGTAGCTTTGATTTTCCTTGACGCCGTGGGGGTTTGCCTGGTTTTTTTCCTGGGTTTTTTGCTGCGGTTTGATTTTAATATTCCTTCGTCCTACCTTCAGCCTGGGGTTCTCTTCAATATTCTGGGGGTTTCCCTTTTATCAAGGCTGGGGATGTTTTACTATTTCGGGCTCTACAAACGGCTCTGGCACTATGCCAGCCTTGATGAGCTTAAAATGATTGTGGTAAGTACAACTCTCAGCAGCGGATTGATTGGAACATTCTTCTTCCTCAATCCCAATATAGTTTACCCCCGGAGTATTCTTGCCATAAACTGGGCCCTTACTATTTTATTCATTGGAGGAAGCCGTTTTTCCTGGAGACTCTGGAGAGAGCGGCCCAAGAGGCAAAAATTATCGGCCGAAAAGCCCGAGAAAAAAATCCTTATTTACGGAGCCGGGGACGCCGGGGAAATGGTTATACGAGAACTCAAAAAACACGGAGAATTGAACTATAATGTCATGGGGATCATTGACGATGACCCCGGAAAAAAGGGTATGGAAATCCACGGGATAAAAGTTTTGGGTAACCGGCACAGCTTAAAAGAAGTAATCAAAAAGAAGAAAATCGAAGAGGTAATTATAGCTATCCCAACGGCTCCTGGAACAAAAATTCGAGAGATCAATAATCTCTGCCGGGAAGAAGGATTAGATGTCCGCATCCTTCCCGGGATGTTTGAGTTGCTTAGCGGAGAAGTAGATATCAATCAATTACGGGAGGTCAGGGTGGATGACCTCCTGCGTCGGGACCCAATTAAACTGGACAATGAAAGTATATGTAGTTACCTGGAAGGCAAGAGTATCCTGGTAACCGGGGGCGGAGGTTCCATTGGTTCGGAGTTAATTCGCCAGATTGCCCATTATAAACCGGAAGAGATTATTCTTTTTGACGTCAGCGAAAACAGTGTATTCCATGTTTCCCGGGAGGTAAAATCCCTCTTTCCCGGGATAAAACTCGTTTCGGTTGTGGGAACCATCCAGGACCGGGGAAGGGTCAGAGAGGTTTTTGCCACTCACCGCCCCCAGGTTATTTTCCATGCGGCGGCCTATAAGCATGTGCCGTTAATGGAAACCAATGCGTCGGAGGCTGTAAAAAACAATATTTTTGGGACCATAAATGTTAGCGAGGAAGCTCACAATTTTGCAGCAGAATGCTTTGTCTTAATTTCCTCTGATAAGGCAGTTAACCCAGCAAATGTAATGGGAGCAACTAAGCGTATCGCCGAAATGGTTATTCAGGCCAAAAACAACCAGAGCAAAACCGACTATGTTGCGGTTCGCTTTGGGAATGTTTTGGGGAGTGAGGGCAGTGCGATCCCCCTTTTCAAAGAACAGATTAAAGAGGGAGGGCCTCTTACCATTACTCATCCCGAAGTCACCCGCTATTTCATGACTATTCCCGAAGCTGTGCAGCTGGTTATTCAGGCTGGAGCAATGGCCCGGGGAGGAGAAATATTTATCCTGGATATGGGGGAACCGGTTAAGATTGTCGATCTGGCACGGGACCTAATCCGTTTATCTGGGCTGGAACCGGAAAAAGATATTCCCATCACTTTCATCGGTTTGCGTCCCGGAGAAAAAATGTTCGAGGAGCTAATACTAAAAGAAGAGGATGTCCTGAAAACAGAGCACGATAAGATTTTCGTAAGCAAACCATTAGCCAATGATTTTGGTAAGTTTTCGCAGAGAATTACGGAATTAGAAAAGGGACTTGCGGAGGGGAATGAAAAAATTGTAGAAAAGATCAAAGAGATAATTCCAGAATTTAGCAAACAAGACAAGTGGACGGCTAGCTAACTTTAGATATTAATCCAAATTTTTACCAGCGCCCTAATTTCCTTTTTTGAAGAATTTCCCATAACCTTATATTTTTCCCTCTTCTTCCCCTTTTGTGAACCTTTTTATCGAAATACTGAGGTTGCGGCGGTGACTGCACATACTGGCAAGGCTTGCAGCTCCCCCGGCAGCCCCAATCTTTGCTGTTTTAAGTAGTAAACCAATCCAAGCCCTGCAGGAAAGGTCCGGGCCGGATAATATCAAACCCAAGTTTAAAGCCCTGGACCAGCAGGAAATCCAGGGCTTTTTGCTTTGGGCAATTCTGGTGAGAGGAATGGGTGCTTCAACCTGGACCGCCTTTAAGCCCTTTATTCCCACCCTGTTGGTGGAAGAAAAGGCTAAAAATATTATCCAGGCCAATCTTTTATGGCTCTTGGTTCCGATTGCTGGAATGATTACCAAAATGGGGATAGCTGGCTTGTGGATCGTTGGTTAGTAATGGCGGAAATTTTAGAGATTAACCTCCTGGTTTTATCGACTCTCACCTAACTAATCTCGCCGGTGATGATTGTAATCCGGTGTTACCTGTTCCAGCCAGAGTACCATAATTTATGCTCATTTGATTTCGAACCTACCAGCGAACCTCCAGGGAACAGGATTCCGCTTTTTCTGGACTCTGTACAGTATTGATTACAATCTCGGCCGTAGCTAAGCGGTTCTAGAGCTGAGTCCGGCGCATGGCCTGGTAACAGTTTCGCATTACCCCTGGTCCTGGCCTTGCTGCAGAGGGAACCACGGGGAAAAAAGCTTGAAGAACCAATAATTGCAGGGGAGGAGATAAGATGAATGATTGCCTGATTGTGGTGGATATGCTCAAGGATTTTATTAACCCCGATGGGGCTTTAACCATTGGCCCCCCGGGGCAGGAAGTAGTTCCGGGGATCAAGAAGAGATTGGAGGCCTATCGAGAAAAAGGCCTGCCGGTAATTTTCGTCTGCGACCATCACGAACCAGAGGACAAAGAGTTCCGAATGTTCCCCCCACATGCGGTTGGTGGAGAAGAAGGGTCGGAAATTGTTGCTGATTTAACACCCCAGCCTGGAGAAAAAATTGTTTTAAAGAGGCGTTTTGACGGGTTTTTCGGCACCGACCTGGACCTCACCCTCCGGGAAAAAAATATAAAAAACATTGAAATAGCCGGGGTCCTGACCAATATCTGTGTTC
>PWGV01000005.1 GCA_003554585.1 Halobacteroidaceae bacterium
ACAAGGCCAATATTTTGGTTTCTCTCCTGGTTAAACACCTGGGAGTTCCCCGGACAATATCCCAGTTGCGCCGCTCGGATTATGTTCCCCTGGTGGAAAAACTGGGTATTGATGTTGCAGTGAGCCCCCGGATGCTCACGGCAGGGGCAATAATGAAATTTATCAGGCGGGGAAAAATTCTTTCTGTAACATTTTTGGAAGGGGACCGGGCTGAACTGCTGGAACTTATCGCTCCTTCTGAAGGCAGGATAATCAACAAGCCCCTTAAGGAATTGAAACTGCCCCGGGGAATGATTATAGGTGCTATCTGCCGGGGCGATGAAGTAATAGTTCCCGGTGGAAATGACTATATTGGGCCGGGAGACCTGATTATCATTTTTGCTCTGCCGCAGGCAATTGCCCAGGTAGAGAAAATTTTTGATGGCCGGTGATGGATTATGCGTTACGGAACCCTTTTTAACATCCTGGGGAAACTGATTTTTTTCCTGGGCCTGTCCCTGTTATTACCTCTTGGATGGGCAATTTATTATGGAGAGGCTACCGGGCCATTTATATGGCCCATTTTGCTTTCCATTATGCTGGGTGGTTCTCTTTTTAACTGGGTAAAGGAAAATGGCGATATTCGGCCCAGAGAAGGTTTTGCTGTTGTAGGCCTGGGCTGGCTGGTTACTGTACTAATCGGAGTTTTACCCTACCTGATTTCTGGAACCTTCTCCACTTTTAGTGATGCTTTTTTCGAAACAATGTCCGGATTTTCCACCACCGGGGCCAGTGTTTTAGGCGATATTGAAGGCACTGACCGCAGTATTCTTTTCTGGAGAAGTTTAACCCACTGGTTGGGTGGGATGGGCATTATGGTCCTTTTTATTTCCATCCTGGGAACAGTAGGTCCCGGGGGATTGCAGGTTTTCCGGGCCGAAGTGCCCGGTACCTACAGCCTGGAGAAATTCAAACCGAGGATCAAAGAGATGGCGGCAATCCTCTGGACTACATACGTTGTTATCTCTGTTGCCCAGACCATTGCTCTCATGCTTGCGGGCCTGGATTTTTTCGATGCCACGGTCCATACATTTGGAACCATGGCCACGGGAGGGTTCAGCTCCTATTCTGCCAGCATAGGGGCCTTTGATAATACTGTCCGGTGGATAATAATATTTTTTATGTTTTTGGCGGGGGTAAATTTTAGCCTTTATTACGTGGCCCTGCGCAAGAAAACCCTGCGGGAATTCTGGAAAAGTGCAGAGTTTCGGTTTTATCTCGGGATTCTGGTTTTCTTTTCTTTTGTTATTACCCTGATTCTCTGGGGAGAAGGGGAAAGCATTACCGATACTGTTTTCCAGGTGGTTTCCATTACTACGACTACGGGGTATGCTACGGCTGATTTTGATGCCTGGCCCTTTGCGGCCAGTGGGCTCCTCGTTTTTTTGATGTTTATTGGGGGCTGTGCAGGATCTACCGGGGGATCGATGAAAGTAGGGAGACACCTGATCCTTTCCCGGCATGCCATGGTTGAGATGAAGAGGATGGTTCGGCCCCGCCGGGTTTTGAGCATGAGGATCGAGGGCATGGTTATTCCGGAAAGGGTAATTACCAACATTTTGACTTTTGCCTTTATTTATTTCTTCCTTACTGCTGTCAGCACCCTTATTGTGTTAACTGCAGGCCATGATCTCGTAACCAGTTTCTCCGCCGTAGTGGCCTGTATAGGTAATATAGGGCCCGGTTTGGGTGGAGTTGGACCAACCATGGATTACACCAATTTTGCTGGGGGCTATAAAATTTACCTGGCCTTTTTGATGCTGGTGGGCAGGCTTGAGATTTTTACAATTTTAGTGTTGCTTTTGCCCAATACCTGGAGAAAGTAAGAAAAAGGTGACCCCTTGGGTCGCCTTTTTTGCAGGGAAAACAGTTTTTTAGTTAAAGTAATAAAAGACAGGAAAGGGGGAGGCAAATGAATACTGATGAGTTCAGGAAAAATGGATATGCCTTTGTGGACTGGGTCGCTGATTACCTGGAGGAGATTGAAAAATATCCAGTGAAAGCCCGGGTTAAACCGGGGGATATTAAAAGACAGGTTCCCGGCTCTCCCCCGGAAAAAGGGGAAAGCATGGAAGATATCTTCCGGGATTTTAAAGAAATTATCCTTCCCGGAATGACCCACTGGCAGCATCCCGGCTGGTTTGCCTATTTTCCGGCAAACAATAGCCCGGAATCTATTCTTGCAGAGTTACTGACCGCGGGAATGGGGGCTCAGTGCATGGTCTGGGCTACCTCTCCGGCAGCAACAGAGTTGGAGGAAGTTGTTACGGGATGGCTAAAACAGCTGCTGCAGCTGCCCGAGAATTGGGTGGGCGTTATCCAGGACACTGCTTCAACAGCAACTCTTTGTGCTCTGCTCACCGCGCGGGAATGGGTAAGCGATTTCGGGGTAAATGAAAAGGGAATGGAAGGTAAATTTGTAATTTATGTTTCCCAGGAGGCCCATTCCAGTGCGGAAAAGGGAGGCAAAATAGCAGGTTTTGGCCGGGAAAATATTCGCTATATTGAGACTGACGAAAAATATGCCATGAAACCAGAAGAACTGGAGCGGGCGATAATTGAGGATGAGGAAAAAGGATTGCGGCCTACCGCAGTTGTAGCGACTCTTGGGTCCACATCCTCAGGGGCTTTTGACCCCTTAGATGAAGTGGGAAGAATTTGCAAAAAACATGGGGTGTGGTTCCACGTTGATGCAGCCTATGCCGGACCCGCTGCAATGTTAGAAGAAAAAAGCCATCTTTTCCGGGGACTTGAGAACGTGGACTCGTTTGTATTTAATCCCCACAAGTGGCTTCTAACCAATTTTGATTGCTCGGTCTATTATGTTAAAAACCCCGAACTTTTGACCCGAACCATGTCCATTGACCCTGAATACTTAAAAACTGCCCATGACCTGGAGGTGAAAAATTTCCGGGACTGGGGTATTCCACTGGGGAGAAGGTTCAGGGCTTTGAAGCTCTGGTTTGTCCTGCGCTCCTACGGGGTAGAGGGATTGCGGGATTTCTTACGGGAACACATCCGGCTGGGGGAATTTTTCAAAAACCTGGTCGAGGAGGATCCGGATTTTGAATTAATGGCTCCAGCAGAGCTCGGGCTGGTCTGTTTTCGATATAACGCTGGAGAAATTAAAGGAGAGGATTTGGACAATTTTAACAGGCAGTTAATGGAGGGGATAAATTCCCGGGGGGAAGTTTTTTTAACCCATACCGTTCTGGGGGAAAAGTTTGTCCTGCGAATGGCAATAGGGCAGAGAACAACCCGGGAAGAACATGTCCGCAAAGCCTGGAAGATAATAAAAGAAGAAGCGAAAAATTTAAAAGATAAATAAAGCAAAGGGGACAAGGAGCTGATTTTTATGCAGCAAAAAATAGTGGAAAAACTAAAGGATATTGTAGGAGAAAAATGGGTGGATACTGACGAAGAAAGGGTCTGGAAATACAGCCACGAGCATACCCACGAATCCTATGGCCTGGTTGCACCAAAGCCGGTTGGAGGCTCTGTTATTGTAAAACCGGTTAAAACAGAAGAGGTTTCCGGGGTAATGAAGCTTGCTTATGAATTTGGTATCCCTGTTATTCCCCGGGGCGCAGGAACTGCTCTCGCCGCAAATGCAACCCCCACTCAGCCCAGTATCATTCTTTCCCTGGAAAGAATGAATAAGATCATGGAAGTAGATGATACAAACCTGATAATAACCTGTGAGGCTGCGGTAAGCCTGGGAGATTTGATTGAATACCTAAAAGGGGAGGCAAACCTCCATTTTCCCCTGCACCCCGGTGATGAAGGGGCCCAGGTTGGAGCCATGGTTGCCATGAACGCCGGGGGAGTAAGGGCGGTCCGGCACGGAGTAATGCGGGACCAGGTCCGGGGTTTAGAAATAGTTTTACCCACCGGTGAAATAATCCAGACTGGCGGCAGCATGGGCAAGCTGGCCAAAGATAACGCGGGTTTAAACCTGACCCACCTTTTGATTGGCAGCGAGGGTATTCTGGGGATTATTACCCGGGTTATGTTAAAATTGCATCCCAAACCCCGGTACTCTGCAACTTTGCTTGCTTCTTTTCCCGAGAGGGTAGCAGCTTTTAGAGCTGTTCCCCGGTTAATCAAAGCAGGTATTATTCCCATGGCCGTGGAGTACGTGGAAAAAGACCAGATCAAAGAAACTGCTTCCGACCTGGGTAAAAGATGGCCTGCTCCAGATGGAGAAGGGGATTTAATCCTGATAATGGCCGAGAAGAGCGAAGAAGATTTTTATGAACAGGCCCGGGAGATAGATAGAATTTGTTCTGAAGAAGGGGCTCTTAGCATATTTATGGCCGAAACCCCTGCCGAACAGAGGGAAATTATCGAAATTCGCAGCCATATTCTCCCCGCGATTGAGAAGGATATTGTAGATTCCCCTGATATTACTGTTCCCCGCAGCCAGCTGGAAAACCTGATGAAAGGCCTGGATGAACTGGCGGAAAAATTCAATACCAGGATTCCTGTTATAGCTCACGCAGGTGATGGAAATCTCCATGCTTTTATCTTAAAAGAAAACGGGCAGGTGCCTGATTATTACGATGAACTTAAAGAATCAATGTACCAAAAAACCCTGGAATTGGGTGGGACAATAACCGGAGAACACGGGGTTGGGAGTTTGCGCTTAAACCAGCTTAAAATGCAGTTTTCACCGCGGGAACTGGAGATAATGTGGGGCATTAAAAAAGCGTTCGACCCCAAAAATCTCCTTAATCCGGGCAAAAAAGTAATTAATATTTGCGAATAAAAGAAAAAAGCAGGAATATAAAAAGGGCTGTTGCACTAAAGCAACAGCCCCTGCAGGTTCCGTTTTGGGGCCTGTTTTTTTATTTTAGCCTCGGGTCAAATACATCTCGCAGGCCGTCTCCGAGCAGGTTAAAGCCCAGCGTAGTGAATACAATAGCGATACCGGCATAGGTAGCAACATGCGGGGCAGTCCGCAGAGCCGCCCGGGCTGTTGCCAGCATCCGGCCCCAGCTGATTGTGGGAGGCTGAGTACCCAAACCAAGGAAGCTTAAGGCTGCTTCAGTTACGATGGCCAGGCCCATTCCCAGGCTGATAATAACCAGCAGGGGAGCGAAGCTATTAATGAGAATATGTTTTACAAGTATGCGAATGTGGGATGCTCCAAGCCCACGTGCAGCCATTACGAAGTCTTCTTCTTTAAGGGCCAAAACCTGGCTCCTGGTAACCCGAGCAAGCTGGGGGATCCGGACGATGGCAATAGCCAGCATCGCGTTAAAAAGACTGGGCCCGAGAACTGCGACAATGAATATTGCCAGTAAGATGGCGGGAAAAGCCAGGATCAGATCCATGAACCGCA
>PWGV01000023.1 GCA_003554585.1 Halobacteroidaceae bacterium
GTGACAACGGGAACGGCGACAACGGGAACGGTGAAAACGGGAACGGCGACGACAATGGCAACGGGAATGGCAATGGCAATGGCAACGGGAATGGCAATGGCAATGGCAACGGCGACGACAATGGCGGCGACAATGGTGGTGGACAGAACCCAGGCACCGATAAACCTGTAGGTAATGCACCTTTTGACGGAGAAGAAGGAAGGGTACCTAGCGATCGGGGCAGCCAAGGTGGCGGCCAAGGTGGTGGCAACTGAGGTGATAAGACACGTAACCAGGACCACCAAGACAGCTCCTTGATCGCGAACCCCCGGCCATACACTGCCATATGCATCCATACACCAAGCACATGGCCGGGGCATCACATGGCGGGTGTGGGCAGATGTCAAACAACCTGCGCATCTGCCTCAGCCTCTCTGGCATTGAAACGGGCTGAAATTCATATATATTTTGGTGTGGTTCTGAATATTACCAAGGATGCAGGAGAGATTTTCCAGATGCCGTCACACCTATCGCCCGAGGAATTGAGGCAGGCTGCGGAACGCACCTTTGAAGCAGGGGACCACATGACTGCAATGGATCTGTTTGGCGAGGCGGCAGAGCAGGCTTGGGATCAAGGGATGACCGCGCTTGCAAGTGTATGTGCTCTCAGAGTTAATGATGTGGTGGCCCAGATAGCCGAAATCGAGCAAATACAGCTTCCCACCTATATTGACAAAAGGCTCTGAAGACGGTCAGAGCATTTGCGCCTTTGCCTTGCCTTATAGACAGTTATAGACAGCTCCGCTTAACATCTTCCTCTCCCTGAAAGACCGAGCCTTCCGGGCATATCGCTCCGCCAGGGGGTGGCCGAACGGCGCATCATCTTTGGCCCAGGCTATCGTGTCTATTTTGGCCAAGATGGCGATAGCTGTTCAGGTTGATCCTCAAGAGGGAAGGTCGGCTTGCGAAATGAACATAAATGGATATAATTGGATAAATTTAGCCCCATAATTGGATATCATGGACATCCGCCAGCTGACCATCACAGCAGACCTTCTGAAGCTTGTCGCAGAAATTGATGAGTTTAAAGGTACTTGGAGAATGACACAGAGACTTTCGCCAGAACGTCTGCAAGTGCTGCGCCATGTTGCCACCATCGAGAGTATTGGATCTTCCACTCGTATTGAAGGGGCGCAACTTTCTGACCGTGAGGTGGAAGAGCTCCTTCAAGGGCTTGCCGCGCGAAGCCTTGGAACACGCGACGAACAAGAGGTCGCAGGCTATGCCCAGGCGATGGATTTGGTGTTTGAGCATGCAAGTGATCTCCCACTGACAGAGAATTATATCAAGTACTTGCACCGTGAGCTGCTGCGACACTCCGAAAAGGACGAATATCATCGCGGGGAGTACAAGAAATTCCCCAACAATGTTGAAGCTTTCGACGCTGATGGGCAAAGCCTCGGGGTCATCTTTGCTACCACATCCCCCTTGGATACCCCTCGGGAGATGGAAGAGCTGGTGAAATGGACGCGGGAAACACTCGAGGATGCGAGCTTGCACCCCCTCATCGTTGTCGGGGTTTTCGCAGTCGTCTTCTTGGCTATCCATCCTTTTCAAGACGGAAACGGGCGACTGTCTCGGGTTCTCACATCGCTCCTGCTTCTAAGGGCAGGCTATACTTACATCCCGTATTCCTCACTTGAGAGCGTGATCGAAAAGAACAAGCAAGCATACTATATTGCCCTGCGACGAACACAGGCGGCGCTGAAAACAGACACGCAAGATTGGTTGCCGTGGTTGCGTTTTTTCATGACAGCCTTGAAGCGACAGAAAGATCATCTCAGTGTGAAGCTCTCTGAGATTCAGGAAGCGCGCTTCGACGGGCTTCCAAAAGAAAGTGTAGCGATCCTAGAGTATGTGAAGCGCGAGGGGCGTATCAGCACAGCTGAAGCACTCAAGCTCACGAAAATCCCCAGACCGACAGTTCGCCTGCGTTTGAGCCAACTTGTTGAGCTCGGCTTCCTGGAAGCCCAAGGGAAGGGGAGGGGGGCTTTTTATACGGCCCTTAAAAAATAGGAGCTTTCCGGACTTGCGTGCAACTCTGCACAAAAAAATGATATCTATCTGCTACAAGTAGCTAGCTGTTAGTGGCGACTAAAGTTCCGAGAAAAGTTTGAAAAACAAGCATACTGCATATAATGCCTGAAAGCGTAGCGAGAGCAGGGCGCACAATAAGAAAGACAACCCACTCGATAGACAATCACAACAACAAGCCGCCAGACGGCCCTCGGCGAATGCTTACTGAGTTTGTGGGATTTTGACGGCTTATCAGCTGACAGCCTGATGGATGATGGACTTGATGAGGGTCTGGTAGGGAATGCCTTCGCGTAAGGCACGAGCTTTCACGCGTGCCAGATCACGCTGTGAGATGCGGATCGAGATCTTCTCGCTGGTTTCGTTGAGCGTATTGCGCGCGGCTTCCTGCATCTGCGCCACAAGCTCTGGCGTCATGAGGCTTTTTCCAGGCGCATAGTCATCAGCTTCTATAGCCTCGATGAGCTCGCGCTCCTCGGCGTCGATATAATTGGCTACATGGGGTTTTCGGGTCATGGCTGTGCCTTATCAATATAAAGGGCGGTGTGCTTTCGACTGGGAAACACGGTCTTCAGGAACCAGGAGCCGTCGTCTTGGATCACGAAGGGGACGACATAGGCATAGTTCTCGATGTTCAGGATCAGAAGGCGCTGGTGTGGGCGCGTGGGATGCGCCAGGACATCCAGTATCCGTCCATCTGCTATCGCCACCGCGCAGTCAGCGAAGGTGACCCCGTTTCGGGAAGTCTCTGCTTGGAGCGTCCTTTCCTTTTCGATGTTCCAGTCAAACTTTCTCATCTCTCCTATTGTATGGACAATGTAGGACTTGTCAAAACTTTCTCAAGATCACGCGCGAGTTATTGTCAAATCTGGTGTTTGAGACTTGTCGGTCATGCGGCGATCTGGTCTGGTGAGGAAGTTGGAGCAGCGCGGGTTGGTCCAGCTGTGTGAACAGCTGCTGACGCGATGCCCCTAAATGGCGTGTGACGCGTGAGTTAAGCCGTATCAGCTGCTTGCGGATCGCAGCATTCAGCTCCTCCAGTGAAAAGAAAACCTGATTGCGCAACGTCGCAACAATCCATCTCTGAACTAGGAGCACTCCTCCTTCCGCGCGAGATTTATCTTTCGGTTTATAGGTTTGCAGACACGCAAGCGTCATCAATTACGCGCCTCGGTTGGCAGCATTTCGCTCCTGGATGTCCGTCTCCGTGACCCCGTACAGGAAGGCGGAGGCGGGAGAGGCCCGATCCGCCGTCTCGGAAAGGATCTCGGCCATCTTGCCCCTGTCCGCTTCGTTCAGGTCCCCGAAAACCTCGTCGACCAGGCCTGGTATCCCCGCGTCCGGGGTCCTGTCGCGAAACAGCCGCCCTAACGCGTCCGCGATACGGCCCCGTTCACGCAACTCCAACCCATGCGGAACCCGCTGGACGGTCACCGCCTGGATGTAGTCCGGGACCGTCATCTCGTAGGACCCGGCGATCGCCTCCCCGAATAGACCGGTCGAACCGACCTCATAGAAGTCGATCAGCCCGAGGATGTAGGGGGTCTTGTCGATCCCGATAAAGGAGAGCGGGGGCAGTCCCGCCCGGAGCAGCGGCTCGTTCGAGAGGAGCCGCCCCATCCGTTTATTCCCATCCCCGAACGCTTGCAGGTAGGAAAAGCCCGCGAGCAGGAGGAAGGACGCCTCGAACGGGTCCTCCACCTGACCGGCCTTGGCCAGAAGGTCGCTGAGGCCGGCTGTGAGCAGAACATAGTCGGAGGAGGGGCGGTAGCTGGTCGCAGAGACCTGCACCGCATTTCTCCGGACCGTGCCGAGGTCAGCAGGGTCCAGCAAATCCCGCATCATGAGCACGTGACGGCGCTGAATCGTCCCGGCGTCTGGGAACGCGCCATCGAGTCCTTCCATCATCAGGGAGATGGCCGCCTTGTGGTTAAGGATCATCGCCGTCTCCAACCGGTCCCGGCCAGAGGCGCTTTCGCCGTACTTGATCAACATCTCCGTCGATAGGTGGTCATACGTGTTCCCCTCTAGGTTCGAGGACGCCCACGATAGGTCGATCAGAAATCTCTCCGCGATCGCCCTGCTGTATGTGGAAGCATCAAGTCGCTGTCCCCCTGCCTGTTCCACGGCATCCCGCATCCGGGCGGCTGCCTCCTCGGGGAGCCAATGTGTCTGGTTTGGCACATAGCCGCCGATCCGGTCGGGGTCGAAGGGGATCGGAGTGCGCCGCCTTGGATCCGTCGCCACGCGTCGCGCGTCTTGCGTGAGTGAGAACCGGGCCCCCCGGGTCTCCCCCTCCTTGATGAGGAGTCCCCTGCCGATCAGCCCTGACATCACGCGGGACATCGTCGCCTGACTGGGGGCGTCGCGCATGCGGGACATCAGCTCGCGCTGGCTGACAGGGTCCGGGCTGCGCAGCAGAGCGTCCATGACGGCGCGTTCCTGCGGGGTCAGATTTCGGATCTCAAGGATGGCATGCATCGGGCTAACTCATATATTCATTATTTATTCATGTAGCGCAGTTCTGGCATCCATACAAGGCCCCTGAAACAATCACGTCTCTCAAGACACTGTAATAAAACCATACTTCTCCAAACATCCGTTCCTGAATGAATGAAGGATAAATTCAGGAGAGCACAGATCAACGCAGCCAGAATCCCGGGCCCGAACCGTCCGGTCCGGACCCCGGCTACTCATAGCCTCGCCTGGCCTTCTTCATCAGGAGATCAAACCGCGCGGCTTTCGCGGCGGCCTCCGTGTCATACCAGTCGACCCGGACCTGCCCTGGCTGGCCGATCCGGCCCCATTCCCGAATGAGCGACCAGTCCCCGAAGAGACCGGGCGCGATCTCCATCCGGTAGAACCGATGGACGTTTTGCGAGGCGTCGGTCCGGGTCAGGTCCATCTCACCCCCCACATCCGCGCTGCGATGTGCTGTTCTTCCTTCCCGACCGCAGGCGCGTTGCGAAACGGCGATTGTCCCGGCTGGAGAGTGCCGTAAAGTGTGGGGCAACGATCCGAAAATGTGTCGATCCCGCAGAGAGTAAGGCTTTAATTGGCTTCGCGATAAGGTCACCATACGCCCTCAGATATTCACGGCCCCACACTTTGCGGTGCTCTCTAGGACAAGGCCTAGCTGGCCCGAAGCTGCATATTTGGGCTTCTTCGAGAATAATGTAAAAACTTTTAGTCAAAGGAATTCTGCAGATACATTATGATGGTTTCAGCGGGCATCTTGTACCCACGCCCGTCGGAGAAACGCTCGGTGCTAA
>PWGV01000106.1 GCA_003554585.1 Halobacteroidaceae bacterium
TATCATATTTCTCGGAACGGCTATCGAAAAAACTTTTCATTTCTTCGGGGGGTTTTTCTGGCATAATTTCACCTCTCCAGACTATTTAATACTGTGGCCAGGGCCCGCGCAGTTCCCAGGGGATAGAGCAAGGTTTCTTCGCTAAGTTTTTCCCCGCCGGCAATTACCCTGGCCCCTGCTCTCTTGAAATCTCGCCATTTCTTTTTTCCCTGCAGGCTGTTTATCACTTCCCGGGGAGCTAGGGCTATCAATCCCCCTATTTCTTCTGGATGGAGTTGTCCGGGAACATTCTTCATCCCCGCCAGGAAAATAAAAATATAATATTCCTGCCCGGCACGAGGTGTTCCGGGAGGATGGACCATTTTATAGAGAATCCAGGGGCGGATCCTTTCTTCCACCTGGATATTTTTTATTTTACCCTCCCGGGAGATGAATAGGGTAGGATGGCTGTCTTTAATTTCGATTTCCAGCTCTGCCTCTTCTGCTGCCTCCCGTTCGGCGCACTGCACCAGGTTTTCCCCCCGTTCCAGATGCCCCCCAATGCCGGCAAAAAACATTTCCCCCCGAGGGCAGTTATGCCTGGAGCCCGCGAGGAAAAAAATATATTCATTACCATCTTTCAGAGCCAGTCCAACGCCGATTTCGGCTTTTTCAGGAATAATATCCCTGGCTTTTAACATTTTTTAACCTCCCCAAGATATAGTCCTTCCGGGGACTTTTTTCATCTCTAGACAAAGAAAACCGCCCTTTTTCGGGGCGGTAATTTAATCCAGGCAGCAATCTTCCCCCATCTCCTTGCGGGGACAGGCGGGAAGGGGTTCCTCCCGTTTTTCCAGGAGTTCGCGGGTCTGTTCCTGAAAATGCTCGAGGGCCTCTTCCTCGATCAGGTAATGGACATAATAACCGCGTTTTTCCGCTCTGACCAGTCCCGCTTCGCGTAATACCCGCAGGTGCTGGGAAACTGCAGACTGGGAAATCCCCAGTTTCTGGGCTATTGCTCCCACACAAAAATTTTTGTGCTTGATTAATTGAAATATATTCATCCTGGTTTCGTCACCGAGGGCCCGGCAGGCTTTTATAAAATCTCTCATAATTTTCCTCCCCTTCACTTATTATACACAATCCGGGCCGGAAATAAAAGCAAGAAAAAATTGCCGGGAGAGGCAAAATTGTCTGTCAGGATTCAATCCTTTTTCTTTACGCAGGGGTGTTCGGGATCTTCTCCGTGGCACTCTTTAATCTGCTCGGGACTGCACTCTTCGGGCTTTCCCTTTAATTTTTCGGGCTTCTGACAACCTCTTTTTTCTTCAGCCATTCTTTTCACCCCCTCTCATTTGATGGACGCCTCTCCCGCAATCTATTTCAGTATATGCTAATTTGCTTTAATAGAAGTATAACACACTCTTCTCTGCAAAACAACCCCCGAGGCAAATTTTTATATTCTCTTCTATCTTTCCTTCTGGCGGCGGTACAGGTCTTTGTATAGGGGAGAAGTTTGCAGAAGTTCTGCATGGGTCCCCAGGGCAACCAGCCCGCCCTTATCCATTACTCCAATCCGATCAACACGGCTCAGAGTAGAAAAGCGGTGGGCGATTATCAGGCCGGTCCTTCCCTCCAGCAGGTTCTCCATGGCGTTCTGGATAAGGTTTTCGGTATGAGAGTCTACATGGGCAGTAGCTTCATCCAAAATCAGAATCCTGGGAGCTGCCAGCAGGGCCCGGGTTAAGCAGACCAATTGTTTCTGGCCCCCGGATAATTTAACCCCTGCTTCCCCAACCTCGGTATCGTAACCCCTGGGCAGGCGGGCGATAAAATCGTGGGCCCTGGCCCTGCGGGCACAGGCTTCGATTTCTTCATCAGTTGCCTGCAGGTTCCCGTAGCGGATATTCTCCTTTATTGTGGTATTGAATAGGTAAATCTGCTGGGGGATCAGACCAATCAGGGAGCGCAGATTTTTTCTGCCAATATCCCGCAGGTCTACCCCGTCAATTAAAACCCTTCCCCTAGCGGGGTCATACAGCCTGGTCAGCAGATTGACCACGGTACTTTTCCCGGCACCGGAAGGGCCCACCAGACCCACTGTTTCCCCAACACCTATTTCCAGGGAGAAATCCTCTAGAACCTCTTCCCGTTCATAAGAAAAGTATACATCCTGAAACCGGACGCTCCCCTTAAAACCCGCCGGGGGGATTTTTTCTTCTGCAGGATCTTCTATGGCAGGTTCAGTCCGCATGTAATCGGAGATGCGGTCCAGGGCTGCCCCTGCGGCCTGATAGGGATTGTAAACCTGGCTCAGGTCAGCCAGGGGAGCAAAAAATCTCCGCACATAGCTGAAAAAAGCCATCAACATGCCCAGGGTCAGGGCTCCCTGGACAACCTGCCAGCCCCCATAACTAAGAACCAGGGCCTCGCCGAAAACCCGGCTCAGGTTCATTGCGGGAAAGAGCAGGGCCATAATTGAAACTGCCCGCAGGTTAGACTTTACTGCTTCCCAGCTCAGCCCCTGGAAATTGCTCGCGCTCTCTCCCTCCCGGTTCAGGGCCTGAACCACGCGGATCCCGGCTATTGATTCTTCAACATCTGCATTCAGGCGGGAGAGTCTCTCCTGGACATCCCGGTAAGCCCGCCGCATCCGCCGGCCCAGGAAATTTATCAGGATTAAAATGAGGGGAATGGAGACAAAACCCATCAGGGCCAGTCCCGGGTGAAGCAGAAACATTATTACAACAACCCCCACCAGGGTAAAAAAATCATTCAAAAGGTAAACAAATCCACCGGTAACCAGTTCCTGCAGGGCCTGCACGTCGTGGGTAAGCCGGGACATAATTTCCCCGGTCTGGCGGCGGTAGAAAAAATCGATTTCCAGCTTCTGGAGATGGCTGAAAAGGTCCTGGCGGACGCGGGAAATTATGCGCTGGCCAATGGCACTGGAAAGGTACCGCTGGGCAAAAGATGCTCCCCAGAACAGAAGCTGGACAGAGATCATCAGGGCAATAATCCGGTTCAGGCCACCCAGATCAGCGGCAAGGATAAAATCATCTACCGCTACCTTGATCAGGTACGGTGTAAGAAGGGATGTTCCTGTCACCACCAGCATAGCCAGGGTCGCCAGGATCAGCCTGCCCAGGTGAGGGCGGAGGTAGGTCCAGAAAAAACGCAAGTGGTGAGAACGAAAATCTTTCAACTGGAAATCTTCTTTGCTGTCAGCCAGCATTCGCCGGCGGAATCCTCCCCGCATCAGTCTTCCACCCCCCCGCCGGTTAATTCCTGCAGCCGCCGATAATAGCCCGGGGACCTGCTCAATTCTTCGTGGGTTCCGCTCTGGACGATCCGCCCCTCTTCGAGAACCAGGATCCGATCAGCCCTCTTTACAGTCCAGAGCCGGTGGGCTATGACAAGAACCGTCCTGTCTTTAAAAAGGCTGTCCAGGGCACTCTGGATCCGGCTTTCTGTAGCAGAATCAACTCCCGAGGTAGGTTCATCCAGGATCAAAAGCCGGGGATCGGTTAAAAGCATTCGGGCCATTGCCAGCCTTTGCTGCTGCCCCCCGGAGAGGGTTACGCCCCTCTCACCGACCGGGGTTTCATAACCCAGGGGCAGAGTTTCGATAAAATCGTGGATTTCTGCCCGGCGGGCACAGCGGATTATTTCTTCCCGGGTTGCCCGGGGCTTCCCATAGGCGATATTCTCGGCGATGCTGGCGGAAAAAAGAAAAGTATCCTGCATCAATACCCCGACCTGGCTCCGCAGGCTTTTTATTTTGACTTTTTGGATATCATACCCGTCAATAAAGATTTTACCCCGGTCGGGATCATAAAAGCGTGGTAAAAGGTGAACCAGGGTTGTTTTCCCCGCCCCAGTAGGCCCGATAATAGCAACAGTTTCCCCGGGGCTAACAGAAAAACTAATATCCTCCAGGATTTTCTGTTCGGGGGAATAACCAAAAGAGACCTCTCGGTATTCTACCTGCCCCTTTACTGGAGGCAGCTCAATTGCATCGGGAGCATCGGTTATCTGGAAGTCTTCTTCCAGGACTTCAACTATCCTCTCCCCGGCCGCCAGGGCCTGGCTGCCGCTGTTAATCAGCATCCCGGTCTGCCGGATGGGCCGCATTAACATGGCAATATAGCCCGTGAAACCAACCAGGGAACCCATGGATAGAACGCCTCCAACCACGAGCCGCCCACCGTACCAGATTACCAGGGCGGTAATTATCCCGAGCAAAACGTTCACATAGGGCATCCAGAAAGCTGTAATCCGGGCCGCTTCCAGGTTAATATCCACATAATTGGCGTTTTCCCGGGCGAAAGATTCTTCCTCCCTTTCTTCATTTCCAAATATTTTAACCACCATCATTCCGGCGATTGTCTCCTGGAGCATTGCAGTCAGGCGGGCCAGGCTTCGCCTTGAACGGCGCAGGCTGGGCCTCACTTTATAGGCGTAATTAAACATGGCATGGAACATCAGGGGCAGCATCAAAAGATAGAGGATAGCCAGCCGGGGAGCCCAGGAAAAAAGGACCGCAAGTATCCCCAGGATGGTTAGAATATTCCCGGCCATATTAAGCACGGCAAAAGATAAAAATCCGCGCAGGGTTTCAGCATCCGCAGTTATTCTTGACATCAAATCTCCCGTGCGGCTCCGATCAAAAAAACGAAATGAAAGCCGGGTCAGGTGCTGGAAAACGTCTCCCCGCAGCTGGTGGGTAATATTCTGGGCGGTTTTTTCTGCCAAATACCTTTTGCCAAAATCAACCATCCCCTGCAGGAGTGTCGCCAGGACCATAACCAGCCCCAGTACCCACAAACCTTCGGGGCGGGCTTTGAGGATAAAATTGTCAACTCCATGTCGTAATAACCAGGGGGGAACCAGGCCCAGAACCGTGGAGACAATAACCAGTACCGTTACTCCCCCGATCAGTTTCCCGTGGCCTTTCAGGTAGGAAATTAGTTTTTTTACAGTTTTCTTTGCCTGTCCTTTAGTCTTTTTCTTTTGCATTTTCATCGGGCCTCCACTTCAATCAATCCATTTCCGCTTTACATTCCTGATACTGAATAAAAATAATCCCAGGGCAAAAGCAAAAAGCATAACGAGGGAAAACCCGGGATGGAAAATTCCCTCCCCGTTTATGGACTCCCCTAAAAGATCCGCCCCGTAGGTAAGGGGCAGGATGTAGGATAGGGGACGCAGCCAAAAAGGTAAAGTTGACAGGGGGATAAATAAACCGCACAAAAAAATCATGGGGAAACGGAAAAAATTAGAAAAGGTCTGGGCTTCAAATACCTCCCTTACTGCAACGGCTATGAAAAGCCCCATAAAAGTTGAAGTAATTGAAATTAAAAGAACTCCGGAAAAAACTCCTGCCCAGTTCACCCCTGCTAAATCCGCAAGAAAAGACGCAATTAAAACAGGGACAAAACCATTAGCAACACCAAATATTATTGCTCCACCGGTCTTTGCCAGCATCAACAGGTTCAAATCAATTGGAGCAAGGAGGAGCCTGTTAAAGGAGTCTCTGCGGCGCTCAAAAGTTATGGTTACTGCAAGCATGGAAGTAGTTCCAAAAAGGACCGAAAGCCCCATGATTCCCGGTAAAATTCCCCGGATATCCATGGGTTCTCCAGTTCGAATGAAAAACATCAATGCCCAGGCCAGGGGGAAAATTATTCCCCAGCTTATGTTGGGAGGTTTCAGGTAGTAGGTTGACATATCTTTTTTGAGAATACTGGAAAAGGCAATCCAGGTTTTCATTCTCCCCACACCTCCTTCAGACCGGAGGTGTCAAGACCGGTTATTTTTATCAAAACATCCTCCAGAGTCGGTCTGACCAGTCGGGCCTCAAATACCTCGCAATCCATTTCTGTAAAACGATCAATAAAAGGTTTTAATCCAACAGGTTTTGTCGTGTGGATGCGAAGCCGGTTTCCCTTTACCTCAACCTGGTTTTCCGGAAATTTCTTCTGCAAAAACTCCCAATCCAGAACCCGATTATTGGACAAAACAAATTCCAAAATATTATCCTCCCGGGCCTGTTCCAGGAGGTTTTCTACTGTATCCAGGTGGCGAATTGTCCCCTCCACTATGAAGGCCACCCGGGAACAGAGCCTCTCAGCTTCTTCAATATAATGGGTTGTTAAAAATATTGTTGCTCCACCGCTGTTTAAATCAAGGATTAGATTTCGAATCTTGCGGGCACTTACCACATCAATTCCAGTTGTCGGTTCATCGAGAAATAAAATCCTGGGCCGGTGAATTATTCCCGCGGCGATGGTTAGCTTTCTTTTCATTCCCTTGGAATAAGTCCGGAAGGGTTTGTTGCCTGCGTCTGCAAGGTCGAACTGTTTTAAAAGCCTTTGTCCTCTTTTTATTCCTTCTCCTCGGGGTATACCGTATAAACCGGCACAGAAAGCCAGGTTTTCCAGGCCGCTTAATTCGTCATATAGGTTGCTCTCATCTGGAACAACCCCAATAATACTCTGGACATTTTTTACTTCCCGAACACAATCAACACCGTCAATCATAACCTCTCCCCCGGTAATTCGGGCCAAACCGGTAAGCATATTTATTGTAGTAGTTTTCCCAGCCCCATTCGGACCTAAAAAGCCAAAAATTTCTCCCTCTTCCACAGAAAAGTCGATTTCATTAACTGCAATCAGGTTCCCATATTTTTTGGTTAACCTTCGAGCTGCAATTATTGCCATATCCCAACCTCCCATTATAAATAAGTATTTGCTAATTTACTTATTTATAATAACACAAATTTCCCCTACTGGCAATTCCCCTTCCCAAAAAAACAGGCCCCGGGGGGCCATGCTTTTGGGCTATTCCTCCTGGAGAGAAGAAATGATAAGTTCTTCCCGGGCCCGGGTTGCCGCGACATACCGCAGGCAGTCAACCTGGCCTTCCCGGTCCCGGCAGTACCACCTGTCCGCTTTAATTTCTTCCTTATCCAGCCAGTAGCCAATCCGATTGTAATAAGGGATTATTACCGCCCCGAATTCCAGCCCCTTAACTCCGTGCATGGTGCTCAGGGCCACCCCCTGGCCTGCGCGGGGATATTCTTCTCCTTTTAACACCTGGTACGTTATGTCCTCTAAATCCAGAACCCCTGCAATCTTTTCAACGTGGGCCGGCGCAACAACACAAATTTCGTGGGGAGCAAAGCCCACCTCCTGCAAACGCCCAATTTCAGAACAAATGAATCTGTGCTGGTCCTTTTCCCGGGAAAATTCTTCTTCCACGGGTTCGGGGCCGCCAAAAAGGCTTTTAAAGCCCCGGAGGTGTTCTTTTTCTGGCTGGGAAAACAAAAACTGCCTGTCGGCATATTCCCTGATCTGCCGGCTCATCCGGTAGTTCAGGTTAAGGTAATAGGTTCTTCCCACAATCGGAATACCAGTTTCTCTTTTCCAGTTGCCCAGCCTGAAAATGCGCTGGTTCTGGTCTGAAAGCAACATCAGGTTATTGTTTTCCCCCTGGACCAGGCTGTAAAGGGCGCGGAGTTTATTACCCGAAAGATCCTGGGCTTCATCGATAATGACAGAATCATAAATCGGATTGATGTCACCCTCCTCCCGGGCGGAAATAAGGATATTGGCCCGGTCTTCAAAGTCAATCAGGCCGGCTTCCCTCTTACGTTTGATAAATTCCGCAAATACCGGCCATACCCTTCTGCGGTGGGAAGGCTGCAGTGGTTTTCCCTGTCCGGTTCGCTCAACTTCCAGGTACTCTCCCAGGTTAAATATTCGGTTTTTCTGGATAACCTCTTCATACTCTGTCTGGAAAAAGGAGAGGGGCTCTGCAGGATCCATTTCCAGATAAACTTCCTGCCAGATTTCCTCTAACCCCTCCAGGTCAAGCCGTCCCTGTTCAATTCCCTGCTGGTTTAAAACCGTATTGATCAGTTGATCAACGCCCCTGACCTCAATATTGGTCTCCACTCCCCCCTGCCGGGTCAATTGGTTGATCTTTTCATTGATATAGCCGGCGAGTTTTTTGCTGAAGGTACAGAAGAGAATTCTTTCCTCCCGGGAAGCAGGGTAAATTTTTTCCGCGAGGTGCACAGCCCGATGCATTCCCACCACGGTTTTCCCGGTTCCTGGGCCTCCTTCAATCAGGACGGGTCCCTGGAAATTTCCCCGGACCAGTTTTTCCTGCTGGGGGTGGAGAAAAAGTTTCCAAGCCTCCATGTCCTGGTCCAGAATGTCCGAAAACTCCTCCTGGTTGCGGACCAGGTAAAATCTTCGCCGGGAATCCCTGTGTTTTAAAGCCCGGATTTTATCCAACTCCCCGCAGGAAACCTCGTCTTCCAGGTCAGCATAAACCTGGGTCAGGTTCCTGCTACCGGTAATCAGGTCAACCAGGGCTTCCTGGATTTCCTGGGGAAAGGGTTCGATAAAATCGCAAAAACTATCTTCGCCATCAATCTCGAGGAGGTATCCGGCGTGAACCCTGCTCAATCCAAGTTTCTCCAGGTCTTTCTGGCGTATCCCCGCTTCTTCGAGCAGGGATTTTCCCTTAATTTCAGGTTGTTCTTTTTGTTGGAATTTTTTTACCTTCAGGCTGGTCAGTTCGTCGTCCCTCAGGTATAGAGAATTAAAATTATTTACATCAAGGTATTTCCCTTCCGCCCAGCGGTAAGCCTGGTCGTGGCGATTCACGTGGAGCAGGATCAGGGTATCCCCGCTCTGGGAAAAAATTACCCGCAGGTCCCGGTTGATCCGGGCACTCCGAAATGAAGAATCACAATTGGCCCTTTCTAATTTATGGATTTTAAAACCCGGGTTGATATCACCTTCAGTTAATTTTTTTACCTTCTGGTAAACCACTTTTTGTTCCTGTCTGTTGAGTTCGTTGTGACTTTCCAAAAAGGAAGGGTGCAGGGCCACCTCTCGCACTGGTTTCACCTCCAGTTTTTTTCCTCACCAATATTTTTCGCCCTATCCAAAATTTAACCTTCCCCTGCAGAAAACATTCAAATTCAGGCTTGCATGTTCCGACAGAAAATAATATAATACAATCAAACAATGATTTGAATGAGGTGAAAATAATGGTCCGGGGAAACAGGTGCGAAGTATTCTGTTTTGACCAGGAAAAAGTTGACCGGGTTCGCAAATCCATTGTAGATAAAAATGTCCGCAAAATGGCGGAAATGTTCAAAGCCCTGGCCGATAACACCAGGGCCAGGATCGCCTTTGCCCTTTACCTGGAAGGAGAACTCTGCGTCTGCGATGTAGCCAATATAATCGGATCCACACCGGCTACTGCCTCTCACCACCTGCGCATCCTTCACAAAATGGGCCTGGCCAAATTTCGCCGGCAGGGAAAATTCGCCTTTTATTCCCTGGACGATGACCACGTAATCCAGCTAATTGAAGTAGCTCATGCCCACAGCCTGGAGGAAGATAATAATGAAAAAACCTGAACAAAGAGAAAGAGAATACCGGGTTCAGGGCTTAACCTGCCCGGCCTGTGCAGTTCAATTTGAGAAAGAAGTTGAAAATATCCCCGGGGTGGATAAAGCCCGGGTTGATTACAACAGAGCTACCCTGAAAGTAAGCGGGGAAAGCAGCCAAAAAGACCTGGAAAAAGCAGGTTCTTTTGATAACCTGCAGGTTTCTCCTGCTGGCCAGGAGCTGCAAACAGGTTCTCTCTGGGCCAACCGGGCCTTTATTAGAACCCTGATATCGGGTATTCTTCTTTTGGCCGGGGGGGTTTTGCACCTTTTCACCCCGGTGCAAAATTTCTGGCCCGTAACCCTTTTTGCCTTTTCCATAATCCTGGGTGGATTTCACCTGTTCCGGCAGGGCTTTAAAAACCTTATCAGGCTCCGCTTCGATATGAAAACCCTGATGACCGTTGCAATTCTGGGAGCTGCTGCCATCGGAGAGTGGGGCGAAGGGGCACTGGTTGTTTTCCTCTTTGCCATAAGCCAGGCGTTAGAAACCCACTCCATGGAGCGGGCCCGCCGGTCCATCCGTTCCCTGATGGAACTGGCACCGGTCCGGGCCACCCGGCTGAGCAATAACCGGGAAGAAACGGTCCTGGCAGAAGTATTAAAAAAAGATAACCTGGTTAGGGTTAAACCCGGAGAAAAAATTCCTATCGACGGGGAAATAATCAGGGGTTCTTCGGGAATTGATCAATCCACAATTACCGGGGAATCGATTCCGGTTTCCAAAAACCCCGGGGACGAGGTCTTTGCGGGGACAATTAACGGAGAAGGTCTCCTGGACATCAGGGTTACCAAAGAAGCCCGCGATACTACCCTGGCCCGAATTATCCACCTGGTAGAAAGAGCACAATCGGAAAAAGCTCCTTCCCAGGCTTTTGTTGACAGGTTTGCCCGCTATTACACTCCTGCTGTCATGGGAATTGCCCTGGGGATTATTCTTCTGCCTCCTCTCTTCTGGGGAGGGGTCTGGAGCGAATGGATTTACCGGGGGCTGGCCCTGCTGGTAGTGGCCTGTCCCTGTGCCCTGGTTATTTCCACCCCCGTTTCCATTATCAGCGCCATTGGCAATGCGGCAAAGAATGGAGTTTTAATCAAGGGTGGGATTTACCTGGAAGAAACCGGGCGCCTTGAAACCCTTGCCTTCGATAAAACCGGGACTCTCACCCGCGGTATCCCCGAGGTGACTGACCTGATCAACCTTAACGGCGAGAAAGAAAATGGGTCAATCCCCTCCTGGTTCAGGGTTGCCGCGGCCATGGAAAAACAGTCCTCCCATCCCCTGGCCCGGGCCATATTAAACCGGGCGGAAAAAGAAGGCCTGAACATGGAAAAACTCCAGGTCCAGTCCCTAAAGGCAATCCCCGGCAAAGGGCTTGAAGCGAAATTTGAAGACCAGCTCTGCTACCTGGGCAGCCCCAAAATGCTCCGGGAAAAACTGGATGAAGGGGCCAATGGGGAACTGGAACAGCAAGTACAATCTCTCCTTTCCCAGGGGAAAACTGCAATGGCCCTGGCCTGTGCCGGAAAGGTTCAGGGAGTAATCGGGGTCAGGGATCAGCTAAGACCATCCGTGGGAAAAATTATGGATGCTCTCTCCCAACTGGGTATTAAAAAAACCATGATGCTTACCGGCGATAACCAAAAAACTGCGGAGGCCATGAGTTCTGAACTTAATATAGAAAATTTTGCCGCAGAATTAATGCCCGAGGACAAACTGAAAACCATCCGCAACCTGATTGAAAGAGGAGAAAAAGTGGGCATGGTCGGAGACGGTGTCAATGACTCTCCCACGCTGGCCCGGGCTACGGTGGGAATTGCAATGGGCGGAGCAGGCTCCGACGCTGCCCTGGAGGCCGCGGATATTGTCCTGATGGCCGATGACCTGGAGAAACTGCCCTTTTTAATCTGGCTGAGCCGAAAAACCCTCAGCATTATCCGCCAGAATATTGCCCTTTCCCTGCTTATCAAGTTCCTGGCCCTGGCCCTGATTGTTCCCGGGCTGCTTACTCTCTGGATGGCAGTCCTGGCCGATACCGGGGCCACCTTCCTGGTTACCTTAAACGGAACCAGGCTGGGCCGGGTTAAAGCGAAAAACTTTTTCTCGAAAAACTCTTGACAAAATCATCGAATTAAAGTAATATGTTCTTTAATATATTGCAACATGGACTGTGAAGGGAACGAGTAACCAGGAAAACTGCGTTGCAGCGAACCGGGGGCGGTGGGAGCCCGGTACAAGGTTTCTGGCGAAGAACATCCCGGAGTCGCCGGTCGAAATCCTCAGGGAGAGTAGAACCGGACGGAGCCCAGCCCGTTACCACGCTGGGCCGGTTTACCAAAATGAACCGGAAAGAGTGAGCCGATTCTGGCTAATCAGGGTGGTACCGCGGAATAAACCTTCCGTCCCTCAAGGGGATGGAAGGTTTTTTATTTTTCAAGGGGGGAGCATTATGCATACCTCAATACCGGCCGGCTACAGGCCCAAGCTTGACTTTAAAAAAACAGGAGAGGCAATTACAAAAACCAGGGATTTTTTCGCCCGGGAACTTTCCCGGGAATTGAATCTGGTCCGGGTGGCAGCCCCGCTTATGGTCAGTTCTGCCTCCGGACTTAACGACAATTTAACCAATGGAGAGCGGCCCGTGAGTTTCGAGGTAAAAGATCTGGAGGCGGGAAAGGTAGAAATCGTCCATTCCCTGGCCAAGTGGAAGCGACTGGCCCTGGAGCAATATGGTTTTGACACAGGAGAGGGCTTGTATACGGAGATGAATGCAATCCGCCGCGACGAAGGTCTTGATAATATTCACTCGGTATATGTTGATCAGTGGGACTGGGAAAAAATTATCTCTCCCCTGGAGCGGGATAAGCAGACTTTAAAGGAAACTGTCACCCGGATTTTCCGGGTCTGCCAGAAAACCGAGGATTACATCGCCGGTTCCTACCCCTGCCTGGAAAAATTTCTTCCCTCCTCCCTCTATTTTATTACCACGGAAGAACTGGCCCAAAAATATCCCCACCTCCCCCCGGAAAAAAGAGAAGAAAAAATTACCCGGGAAAAAGGGGCAGTCTTTTTGATGGAAATCGGCAAACCCCTCTCGGTTGGCAGTCCTCACGAAAAAAGGGCTCCCGACTACGATGACTGGAGTTTAAATGGTGACCTATTATTCTGGTATCCTCTCCTGGAAAGAGCTGTTGAGATTTCTTCGATGGGTATCCGGGTAGATCCCCCTACCTTAAAACAGCAGTTAAAGGCAACTGGCTGCGAGGAACGCCAGAAGTTGACCTACCACCGGAAACTCCTGGCCGGCCAGCTCCCGCAAACCATCGGCGGGGGCATAGGTCAATCCAGGCTCTGCATGTTTTTCCTGGAAAAAGCCCACATCGGCGAGGTCCAGGCTTCAATCTGGCCCGAGGAAATTTTAGAATCCTGCCGGAGGGCCCAGGTTTATTTGCTCTGACCTTTTTTTGCCAATTCCCCCCTTACCATTTATAATGGGTGTAGAATAAAACTAACCCTAAAGGAGAAAACTCCATGAACCCTGTCTCCAGGAAAACCTTAATAACAATTCTGCTCCTGGGTTTTATTGTTTTGAGCTTCCAGGCCCTGGCCTCAACGCCTGTTATTCGCAATGAACTTTCCTCTGGCCTGGCTACTTTTAAAAATACAGTGGAAAGACAGGCCCGGGAATTTTCCGACTTTTTCTTTATTTCCCGCCCAGAAGTCGAGGAAAATAGAATTGCGCTGACCTTTGACGATGGGCCCGACGGTGAATTTACCCCGGCAATCCTGGATATACTAGCAGAAAAAAACATAAAGGCTACTTTTTTCCTTTTGGGAGAAAATGTCGCCTGCTTTCCCGAAGTCACCTTAAGGATCCACCGGGAGGGACATTTAATAGGTAATCACTCCTGGTCTCACCCTGATTTTCGCAATTTAGAAGTTGAGGAGATAATTGACCGGGAAATTAAACCAGCCGCAGAAGCGATCTCCAAAATCACCGGGGAAACTCCTGTCCTTATCCGGCCTCCTTATGGGGCTATCGGAGATGATGCAATAAAAGAACTGGGCAAGCAGGGTTATAAAGTCATTAACTGGTCCGTGGACACCTTTGACTGGGACATTAAGCTCAATGAACCAGCCGAAATTACTCAAAGGGTCCTGAAATACGCTCATCCCGGTGATATCATTCTCCTGCACAGCGGTGGGGGTGACCGGGAAAATACTGTTGAAGCCCTACCTTATTTAATTAATTCCCTGCAGGAAAAAGGGTTCCAGTTTGTAACCGTGGAAGAACTGCTTTCCGATAACGGCTCTTAAAACTATCTTTTCATCAAGAAAAGGACTCTCCTGAAAACCAGGAAGAGTCCTTTTTTTATCAGTTTTTAATTTTTAAAGTTTTTGCAATAACACAATCCGGTTGGTATTGGTACCCGCCCTATTGTTATTAATGCCCCAGATATTCGAGGTCTTGGTAAAGTCCTGGAGGTTTACTAAAATTCCCGGGCAGGTAAAACCCTCCCGGAGTCCCGCGGGAATTATATACTCATCCAGCCTGACCCGCCCGTTTTTTACTTCGCCAACCTCAAAGGCAATCCAGCCTCCCGGTTTTAAAATCCGGAACAGCTCCCTGAAAACCTGCTGCATAAAATCAGTCCACTGGTCAACTTCCTTTAAAGCAGTAATTTTTTCTTTTACTTCTCCCGGATCAAACCCATTAAACCAAAGCCTTAACCAGTTGTCATCGCTGTACTGAACCACATCTAAAAAAGGAGGAGAAGTAACAACTAACTGCACCGATCCATCATTTATCTCCGGGGTTTTTCTTGCGTCATTCTGTAAAAATAAGGCCTGCTGAGCAACTTTATTAATTTTCTCCTTCTCTTTCAGTTTTAGATTGCGGAGCAGGCTTTTTGTTTTTTTCAGGATCAGGTTTTTGGTTGACCTGTATTCAGGGACCTGCTCTCTTTTTTTATTGATCTTCACCTGGCGTTCCGGGCTCACCGCCTGGTTGGGAGGCAGGGTATAGACGGAGAAAAAACCCGGGGAATGCCCGGTTAACCTGTTGGTGGCCACCATCCTTATCCAGCGGTCTATTTCATCTTCTTTTCCTGTATCCTTTCTTTCCTGGAGCCAGTCCTTCAGGGAAACAATTTCTCCCTCGGTTTCGGGGTGAAAAAACATGGAAAGATCGATTTGCGCCGCCCTTTCCTGGTCCAGGGGTATCTGGTCCAGCCTTTTCTCAACATTCTTGATTTCAGGTATATTTAGACGGGGCCGGGCCAGGATTGCCCCCAGGGGATTGATATCATTGGATACTGGCTCCCGTCCTAAAATTGCTGCCTCCAGGGCGGTGGTTCCCCGGCCTGCAAAGGGATCATAAACCCGGTCCCCTTCATCGGTGAAAATTTTAATGAAAAAGCGGGGCAGCTGGGGTTTAAAGCAGGCCCGGTAGGATAGCTCGTGCAGGGAGGAAGCCTGCCTCTGCCGGGCAGTCCAGAACTCATTGGTAAAACGGGGAATTTTTAAGTTCCCGATTGCAATCTCCTCGACCACGGTTTTCCGCGTATTTTCCCCTTCAACTTCAAAAAGCTGGGGTTTCTTTTCATCGGAGTAGACGAATTCACGTATAAAACTGTCGAGAGTTTTTGGGTCAATAATTTCCGGCATAAAACCACCCCTCTGATTAGTTGGTCCACCTATTTAATTATTTCCTCCCATCAGGGCGAATTCCTCTTCTCCCGGCGGGGAAAAATAGCCCCTACCAGTAAAACAAATCCAACCCCGAGGAAGGTTAATGCCAGGTAATGGGAATAAGCGGGCAGGAAAACTCTAATCATTTTCTGCCCTGTTGCCCAGAAAAGAGGGCCCCAGAAGATAGCAAAACCCAGGGCCAGGAAAATCCTAACCAAGCAGTTCCGGGGAGAAAATGGCGCAAAGTACCTTTCTCTCCGGACGATCCCCTTCCCCAGGTAAATTAGTCCGGCCAGGGAAAAGAAAAATAAAATTCCAATTACCACGTTTAATATGGTCCTGCCCGAAGAGTAGGTTCGGCTCATCTTAACCGATTCATATCCCTGTTTCTCAGCCCACATTCCCAGGACCCTGGCAATTAAATGCTGACTGCGTTCGGAATTGGTCAGGATAACTATTCCATCCCCGGTTTCAGGGACCCCGTACATACTGGTAAGCCAGCCGGTATTCTGACCCCCGTGGAACACCCCTTTTTGCCCGGTAGGCAGAGTTTCCAGAAAATAACCAAGACCATAATGGTCCGAAATTAATCCATAAAAACTCAGGGTTTCTGCCTCGGGATAAAACATCCTGCCTTTGCTTTCCGGGCTTAAAACATTTCCATCTTTTTCCGTTATCCCCGCACTGAGAAAACGGGCTAGATCTTCTACAGTGGAATACAAACCACCTGGACCTTTGGCGGCATCTAACACTACTGGAGCAGGACTATTATCCAGTAGATAACCCTCGGCCATTCTCTCCTGGAGAACTTCGCTCCAGGAAAAAGTTGAATTATCGAGACCCAGGGGATTAAGGATTTCCCCTGCTATAAAATCGGCGAAATCCTCTCCTGTTATTTCCTCAATTAAAAGTTCGAGGATCACGTAACCCGGGTTGGAATAAAGAAAGGATTCGCCCGGTTCGCGGTTAATTCTTGCAGCTCCCATGCTTCCCTTGCCAGCCAGGATATCCTCCAGGGGCGGAATATCTTCATCTGGATCAAAACCACCTCCCACACGTGGGGGAAAACCAGCAGTATGGCTTAAAAGCCGCCGGACTGTTACTTCTTCGCTCGAATAGTCATCCTCGGGGATTTCCCAGCGGGTCAGGTATTTTTCAACCGGGGCCTCCAGATCTATTTGTCCTTTTTCCACCAGATCCATTACGCCCCAGGCCAGAACAGTCTTGGATATGGAACCGGCCCGGAATATATGCTCCGAATTGAGGGGAATTTCTTGTTCCACATCGGCAAGGCCATAAAACCCCGTCCAGTTAATCTCCCCCTCCTCGACCAGAGCTATCGCCACTCCGGGAACCTGGAAATGGTCCATCATGCGGGGGACAGTTCTATCCAGTTCTAGAACCAGATCGTTGTAACCGGGGTCCACAATATCCAGCTGGGAAAAAACCTGTTTTCCTTCTGGCCCGGTGCCCTGAAAAACCATAAAGGAAAAGAAATTTTCTTTACCGTTTTCCCTCAGGAGACCTGCAAAGTAGCGATGATCCTGGGATCCTTTTAAAATTCTTTCCCTTTGCTCCAGGGGGTAATACCCCAGGTGCCAGGTTCCCCATTTTTCCCAGTCTTCTCCCTGCCCTGAAGTCAGGATTTCAGCTTCTTTTTCCTCAATTTCTGTCCTGAATAAATCCAGGACCTCTTCGACCGTAAATTCTTCAGGCCAGGAAAGGGTGATTTTTTCCACCTGTCCTTCCCGGATTATATACTCTGCCGGCTTGATATAGGCCAGGCCGGTAAGGGGAATTCCTTCCAGGGGAACCGAGTAGTCGGGCATCGGTTCGTCGGGGTGAGCCAGATTGCCCCTGGTAATTTTCCCCAGGGGTAATACATAAAAAACTTCGTCCTTTTCTCTGATAATTTCCTCTGAACCCTCGAAGGGCGGAAATAAATTAGCCTCCGAACTGGTTAATGTTCCTGGGGAAATAATAAAACCCAGGGTAAAAAATATAACCAGGGTTAATTTTGCTTTCCACATTTTTTTACTCCTCAATCCCGGGGATTATTCTTTCTTTAACTGGTATCGGTAAAATCCCTGCTTTAAACCTTCTGTTTTCCATTTTTTTATCCTCTTTTTAAGTCCATCTTGCTCCCAATCAGGGTTAAATCTAACCTTGCCCCTGTATCTTTTTTAAGGTAGGTTTTCCGATAGGATTAATTATATTTTTCACAATGCAGGAACTGAAGTCCGGAAAAGCGAAATTATCTCTGTCAAGTTAAAGGGAGGTGTTTTCATGAAAACTTACCGCATTTTATTACTGCTGGGGCTGATTTTTTTAATAACCGGTATTTACCTTAATGAAAACTGGAATATTTTCATCAATGCCAGGATGCTCTGTTTTTCCTGTGTGGGCATTGAATAAAAAGAGGTAGAATTATGCTGAGATTCCGGGTTTTCTTCCAAATCGGAGCTCTTTTATTTTACAACTCCAATTATTTATTTTCCTATGAGTACTGCCCCGTTCCCGGCCTGAACTGTTATGCCTGCCCCATTGCAGGAGGAGCCTGTCCTCTGGGAAGCCTCCAGCATTTCATGGTCCTCCGCAGGATCCCCTTTTTCCTGCTTGGCTTTTTTCTTTTGATTGGTGGTCTGGTAGGGCGCATGGTCTGCGGCTGGATCTGCCCAATTGGCTGGCTGCAGGAGTTAATGTATAAAGCAAAAGTTAAAAAGATAAGGGTAAATTTTAAGCCCCTGAGATATTTAAAATACGTAGTCCTGGTGGGTCTTGTCCTGATCATCCCCTTCCTTTCGGGAGAGCCCTGGTTTTCCAAACTCTGTTTTGTGGGAACAATCCAGGCCGGGATACCCCTGGTTTTAGCAGATCAGAACCTGCGGGGCCTGATTGGAACCCTTTTTTACCTGAAGCTCGTAATCACAGTAGTAACTCTTACCGCCTTTTTATTTATAAAAAGACCCTTCTGCCGTTTTATCTGCCCCCTGGGAGCCACATACTCTCTATTTAACCCTGTAAGTTACGCCAGGCTGGAGGTGGGAGAAGATTGTTCCAAATGTGATAAGTGCCGGGAGGTCTGCCCGGTAGACATAAAAGTTTACGAGGAGCCCAATAGCCCCGAATGTGTAAGGTGTTTAGAATGTACCACCTGTGCCCATGTTGAACTAAAAATGGGCCGGAAAAAAGAAGTTAAAACTGAGGAGGTAGGACAATATGCTTAGGAAGATCTCTTTTCTCTGCTATTTACTCGTATTGCTTGTGGTAGCAACTCCTGCTTTTGCCAGTGAGTTAACTCCCATTACAATAACCGACCTCGAGGGCAACGAGGTCAGTACCGAAGATTTTCTCGGAGAAGAATATTTAATTTTTGAAGTCTGGACAACCTGGTGTCCTTCCTGCGTGGTTTCCATGAATGATTTCCAGGATAACCTGGAGTTGTTCCAGGAAAATGAAATAAAAATTATCGCCATTTCCCTTGATGACCGGGTAAGTACGGTAAATAACTTTGTTGAAAATAATGAAATTGAATTTACCGTCCTCCATGATCCCCGTTCCCGGACAGCAATGCAGTGGAATGTCCGGGCAATTCCAGCAGTTTTCCTGGTTGCTCCTGATGGTGAGCTTCTCCTACGCAAGGAAGGTTATGCCGGTTTCGATAGCTTCTGGGAGGAAATTACCGGGGAAATCGAAAAACACCGCGCCACAAATACTGGAGAAAATGAAAAAGAAACTGAAAACCAGGCAATGGGTTCTTTTGAACTGGAAGTAGTTGAGCTGGATACTGAATTTTTCCAGGGGTTTGTAGAATTTTTGCTTCTTCTCCAAAAGTCTACAGTTGACAAGCAGGTCCATCTCTGAGATTGATAGCCTGAAATATCTTTAATTTAAAATATTCATTATCATGAAATCCCCTGGCCTTACGCTTAACCAGATTGATGGTTATATTGTGGGCTTCAATAGGTCCTGTGTTTATTGGGTAAAGGCAATATGAAATTAAGCCCGTGGTATGCCTTTCAAGGGTATTTGCAAATATGGTTAATTCAGGAATATCTGTTTCTCTGGCCATATCGCACCATTGATTAAGGGCCGACAGAAAAGAAGGTACAGTAACATTATCCCATATTGCCTGCAATTGTTCCTTTAAGGTATAAACCACATTCAACTGCTTGTTGTATTCCAGGATATTTTCAAGTTTATCTTTACCGCTTTCTTTCAAATTGCCTTTGTTTTTGAGCAGTAAATACCTACTACCTTTTAGCAGTGCCTTCCCTTCCACAGAAGCCTGAGCAAATTCCCGGCGTCTAACAATATCAATAATTTTGTGGTAATTACTGATGATATGGAATTTATCATAAACGATCCTGGCCCAGGGGCAATATTTCTTGACTACGTTTGTGTAGGGTTGCCACATATCTACTGCTACTGCCTTGACGTTCTTACAATGATCCCCCATCTCCTGGAAAAATTGTGATACTGCCTTCTCGGTACGACCTTCTACAATCCTCAATAATTGGTTTCGTTCCAAATCATAGATAACTGTGAAGTATTGATGGCCTTTTTTACAAGCTACTTCATCCATTCCGATGACTCTAATGTTGTTTAAAGGTAACTCTTCCAGTTGTTTTTTGATGTAATATTTATCGATTTCACGGACTGTTTTCCAATCCAGAGCAAAGTATTTTGCAACCTCCGATAAATTCATGTATTTACACAAATGACCTACTGCCTCCGCCATACGTGTTGTAACCCTGGCATAAGGAGTAACAAACTCAAACTTTTCTATGACAGTACCGCATTGACCACAAATTATTTCTCGATAGGTAAAGTTGATATAAACCTTATGTTGAAAGCATGCTAAATCCCTTATTTCTCTTTTGTGATTGCGATTAGGATGCGCTTTGGCTTCACAGTATGAACAACGCGGTTTAAACCTTAGATCAGGCTCCATATGGATCAATATACGGTCAGTCTTTAGTTCTGAAGCCTTGATTTTTAGACGGGGAAGGTCTATAATAGTGCTTGAGATTGATGGCATTATTATTACTCCTTTCTTAAGCGATTAGAGTAATGTATTGGCCATCAATCTCTTTTTTCCTGCAGTTTCTTATCAATATATCTTGGAAAACCTATCAAGGGTGAGCGAAGCGAAGGGCGAAGACCTTTACCCTTGACTGGTTGAAACAAGATGAATTACCCTATTAGCGCAGGGAAAAAGGGTATCAAGTCAATTTTTACTGTAGTCTTTCGGAGAAGAGCCAAAAATTTTAAGCCTTTAGATTGCGGGTGAGATTAAATGAACTCTCTAAAATCAAAAAGAAATGGTTTTTCCTTGGTTGAAGTCTTAGTTTCTATAGTTATTATCGGGCTAATTGGAGTTTCTTTGCTCGGACTTTTTTCGATGGGATTTACCAATATTTTTTCTACAGGTTATAAAGATTCCGCCATGGCAAAAGCTTCTTCCCTAATGGACTTGTTATATAATGAACAGGACAAAAGCGGGGGATTAACCAAGGAGGAAATTGAGCCATTTCTTAATGAAAATATTTCTGGTGATGATATTTTTTTTGATACTCCTGTTCCTTTTGAACCTTTAGAAGATATAAATGGGCATAAAGTTACTATTACCGTAATTTATCAGGGCGGGGAAAAAGAGATTTCTTTAACCTCCTTTATTAGGGGACGTGAAACCAATGATTAAAAAATTATCAAACCAAAAGGGAGTTACACTTGTTGAGCTATTATTGGTGGTGATAATTGGAGGAATTGTCCTTATCCTTGCTTTGTCTATCCAAGGGTTCAGTCTCCGAAGCTTTAATCTTGGGACTTCAAGGGCGGA
>PWGV01000065.1 GCA_003554585.1 Halobacteroidaceae bacterium
CAGGCCTCCCCGGAAGAGAAAATACAAAAACCTGCTGAGAAAACACATCTTTTTCCCTCTCAAACCACCGCCGAAAAAGTTGGGGGTAAGAAAGATTCAGGGGTGGAAGAAAAATCCGAAACCGCCTATGATCCTGTCTACAAAATCTTTCAGGTTCGGCAGGCCTATCTTTTTGTTGAATGTCCCGACGGCATATATATAATTGACCAGCATGCGGCCCACGAACGCCTTCTTTACAACCAGTTGCAAAAAGAGGTAAAAGAGAAAAATCCCCCCCGGGAAAACCTTTTAACGCCCATTCCCATCTCCCTGGATCCTGCCCAGGTAGAACAGAAGGAAGAAATAATTTCTTACCTGGAAGGTTTGAATTTTACTATTGAAGAATTCGGAACAAAAGAACTTTTACTGAGGAGTGTTCCACTCAGTATAAAGCGTTACCTCAAGGGAAATGCAGCAGGGCTTCTTAGGGATTTAATTGATATTTTTTCTGAAGAACAAAAAAGAACAGATCTGCTTTCCTTACAAAAACAGGCCTTGAAAACAATGGCCTGCCACAGGGCAGTAAAGTTTGGCGGAGAACTTTCCCCCGAAGAAAGCAAGCGCCTGGTTGAGGAGTTGTTTTCTTCCGAGCAAAACAGCACCTGCCCGCATGGAAGACCGGTTTTCAAGGTTTTTAACTGGTCTGAACTTGAAAGAATGTTTGCCCGTTAAGGAGGAGGTGGGCGGGATGGGGAAAATACTAGTTTTAACTGGCCCCACAGCAGTGGGTAAAACTGACCTTGCTATTTACCTGGCCAAAAATTTAAATGGGGAAATAATTTCTGCGGATTCCATGCAGATTTACAAAAAGATGGATATTGGAACGGCGAAACCAACCCCAACTGAAAGGAAAAAAGTTTCTCATCACCTCCTGGATTTTTTGGATCCCCGGGAAACCTATTCCGCGGGTGATTTCCAGCGGGATGCTCGACATTGTATTGAGGATATTTTAAAAAAGAAACACCTCCCCCAGGTGGTTGGGGGTACTGGTCTTTATATTCAGGCGGTGCTAAATGGCCTGCCACCAGCGTTTGATAAAAAGGACCCCAACCTCCGGAAGAGATTAAAAGAAATTGCGGAGCGGGAGGGGAGGGAATCCCTGCATAAAAAATTGCGGCAATGCGATCCCCAACTGGCCTCTCGAATCCACCCCAATGATATCCAGCGAACTATCCGCGGGCTCGAAGTTTACAAAATGACCGGCCAACCCCTATCCGAACTTCAGAAAAAAGCGCGGACAATCAAACTTCCCTATCAGGTAACGGGATACGTTCTGTTCCGCCCCCGGGAGGAATTATACAGTTTAATTGATCGCCGGGTGGACCAGATGATTGAAGCAGGCCTGGAAAAGGAAGTGCAAAAATTAATTGAAATGGGCTGCAACTTAACCCATACCTCGATGCAGGGCCTTGGTTACCGGGAATTTTATTATCATTTGCAGGAGGGCAGCATCACAAAGGAGGAAGCAATTGATCTGATTAAAAAAAATACCCGCCGATTTGCAAAAAGACAGCTAACCTGGTTCCGCAACCAATTTGATTTTTCCTGGATCCAGGTTAAAAAAGAAGAAAACTTTTTCCCAGAAATGCTGGAAACAGTAAAAAAGGATTTAAGCCTGCAGCGGTAAAATTGGGTGGGTTTTCCATATTTATTTCGCAAAACAAAAACCCTTCCAACCCAGAGTGCAGGATAAGAATATTGGTTGTCGAATTAGGAATATATATAAATAGAGAAAGAGGAGGTTGATTATTTTGAAACCCCAACAAAACCAGCAGGACGCAATGCTAAATGCAATTCGCCGGGACAGTGCTTTTGTAACTATTTATCTGGTCAATGGATTACCCCTTAGGGGAACGGTTAAGGGTTTTGATAATTTTACTATTTTGCTGGCGAGCGAGGGTAAGCAGCACATGGTTTACAAGCACGCCGTATCCACGATAACCCCACAAACCCCAATTAACATGCTGGAAGAGCAGTCTGGAGAGGAAAAATAATATAAATGTTAAAATTTCAAAAATATCACGGTCTGGGTAATGATTTCCTTATTTTTGATACACAGGATGAAGAAATTAACTGGAGTTCTATTGCTAAAATACTCTGTCAGCGCAGATTCGGGGTTGGTGCAGACGGTATAATGACCTGTACCATCAGGGATAAAAAACCCTTTATGCGAATTTTTAACTCCGATGGTAGTGAGGCCGAAATGTGCGGCAATGGACTGCGCTGCTTTGTTCACCACCTCTGGCACAATAATAAATTTTCTGGCGAGGAATTTGAAGTCCATACTGGAAATGGCTGGCTCCAGGCCAGGCTACTTGAAGATAACGGAAAAAAGGTAAGGGTCGCCAATATTCTGGGAATTCCTGCTTTTGAACCGGAAAAAATTCCCGTAGCCTTTGCAGGAGATAAGTTCCTGGAAGAAAAGATAAAAGTAGAGGACAGGGAATTTTCCGTTTCGGCTGTAAAAACCGGCCCTCCCCACGCAGTTATTTTCCTCGATAACCTGGATCAATTCCCATGTGATTACTGGGGACCGATCCTGGAAAAAAACCCGGTTTTTCCCCGCAAGGCCAATATTAATTTCACCCAGATCCTTTCACCTGAAAGAGCCCGGGTTATTGTCTGGGAACGGGGAGTAGGGCTAACCCAGGCCTGTGGGACAGGCGCTGCTGCAGTAGCTGTTATTGGCCAGCAGCTGGGCAAACTGGAGCAAAAAGCCAGGATTGAGTTACCGGGGGGAACCCTGGAAATAGAATGGGACGGGCCTGGAACACCCGCGACCATGATCGGGGATTCTGAGTTTGTTTTTTCAGGAGAAGTCGAATTATAAATAGGATTTTTAATCCTGGAACCTGGGAAAAATCAACCTCTCGATTTTGCAGGGACAGGACAAACTAATTTAACAGGCAGGAAACTTTGGAGGTTGACTATGGAGAATAAAGTTAAGGTTATTGCAATCGGTCTTTTTGTTGGGCTTTTCCTGATTCCTTTCCTGGGAGTTTTTCTGGGTCGTGCTATGGGTTTTGGAGAGCTATGGGGATTCGCTATAGGCGGCCTTATCGGCTTTATCCTTTTGCTCTGGGTTTTCATGATGCACTTAAAGGCCAAGGAAGAACGGGGCGAGGAGGAGGAAGAAGAGGAATAAGGAAAAAGTTTTTTAGCACAACAGGTTTTTGAAAATTTTTCAATTGTTTTGATCTGGAGGGAAACCCTTGCGTATTAAAATTATTCCCCTGGTTTTTATTCTTTTAACCCTTGCTTTTAACTGCCAGGCCAATGCCCAATCATTATATGAGGAGGACTGGCTGGCTTTTCTGGCTGCAAATCAGATGGTCCTGGACGAGGATTCGGATAACCCTGAAGCCCGTTTTCAACTGGCAGTAGCCCAGGCCAATCTGGGTTTTGTGGAAGAAGCAATGGAATCTTTTTCTCGTTTCGATAACACCCATAATCCCGAGCAATCTCAAAAGATGTTAAATAAAACCCAGCGGGAACTGGAAGAAACTCCAGACAATTTTTTGATGTTAAATCAAAAGGGTTTTCTGCTCTTTTCCCTGCAAAGAAATGAAGAAGCAGAAGATATTTTTCAGGAACTGATCCAAAAAGACCGGGAAAATCACTGGCTTTACAATTTCCTCGCCCTAACTCAATTTGCTCAGATAAAAACGGAAGAGGCCCGGTCTACTCTCCATAAATCCCTCGATATTAAAGATAATAATTACACCCATGCCCTTTTAGGCCAGTTTTACTGGGTGGAAGGTAAATATATCCGGGCCTGGAGGCATTTCCTGCAAACCGGTTCCTTATTACTATCAATCAGGCAGTCATTCCGACCGGAGGTGGATTAATTGTTCTGGGAAGAAACATCCGAGCCTACTTCACTCTTTTCCAGTCAGAAAAAAAAGACCTATCCTGAAGTAAAAAAGGAGGCCTTAACCTGCCGCCGCTGCCATTTAAGGGAAGGGGCCCAGCAGGTTGTTTTTGGTGTCGGGAACCCGAATAGTTCTTTAATACTGGTCGGGGAAGGACCTGGTGCCAGAGAGGATGAACTGGGAGAACCCTTTGTCGGAAAAGCGGGTCAGCTCCTAACTAAAATTCTTGAAGCCATTAATCTCGAGCGGGAAAAAGTGTACATAAGTAATATTGTTAAATGCAGACCTCCCAATAACCGGCCGCCCTCTTCCCAGGAAATGGAAGTTTGCATGCCCTGGTTAAAAGAGGAATTTCGTTTGATCAGGCCAAAAGTGCTTGTTCTTTTAGGCGCCACTGCCTACAAGGGACTAATTGATCCCCAGGGGAAAATAACCAGGGACCGCGGTAAATGGATTGAAAAAAAAGATCTCCTTATAATGCCTACCTTTCATCCCGCAGCTTTATTGAGGGACCCTCGAAAGAAAGTTTCGGTATGGGAAGACTTTCAAATGATAGAAAAGGCCCTGAAAACCTAAATTGGGAGGGAATTAATTTGCAAAGAAGCATTCTGTTACTTGGTTTAATATTTTTATTTGTCTTCTCTTTTTCCCTGCAGGCTGCTAACCTGGATTTTTTGGATGAAGCCTGGGAAAATAGGGGTGAGATGGAGCCAGTAATTCAGGCTTTGGAAAAAGCCCAATCAATGCCCGAGGAAATGGACAATCCAGAGTTTCTCTGGAAAAAAGCCCGTCTTTATTACTTTTACGGGGACAACATTGCCCAAGATCGGGACTATAAGCTGGAAAATTTCGAGCGAGGCTTGGAACTAATAGAAAACGCTGAAGAACTGGACGATCAAAACCCTGATGTTTTTTACTGGAAGGCTTCCTTAACGGGAATGAGGGGTCAAACCAGGGGAGTTTTACAGAGCCTTTTTATGGTTAGCCCGATGAAGGAAGCATTAGAAAAAACAATAGAACTGGACCCGGACTATGCTTCTGCCTATTTTGTTCTGGGCATCCTCTACCGGGAGGTTCCCGGCTGGCCCCTGAGTATTGGAGATGACAAAAAGAGCGTGGAATATCTGGAAAAAGCCCTTTCTTATCGCCCCGATGACCTTGAATGGAAATATGAATTGGCTTTAAGTTTAATTGAAAATAAAGAAAGAGAAAGAGCCCAGCAGGTCCTTGAAGAAATCGTTAATACTGACCTTTCCCCTGATGCTTCTTTTGAGTGGAAGAGGTCCCAAGAAGAAGCCAAAGAATTATTAGAAGAAAATTTTTAAAAATTTTACCCTCGCACAAACCCTTTTATAGAGGAGCAAAAGCTCCTCTATTTTGTTTTCTTTGACTGATTGGAGTTTATTATGGTAAGATAACTTTGTACTAATAAAACTTTACGCGGAAGAACTACTTTTGCTCTATTCATTTTTCATAAAGATTGGAGATGGTGGTAATGCCTGCGGAAAAAATAATAACTGCCTGTCCCCGGGACTGTCAGGATTGCTGTTCACTGGAAGTTGAGGTTGAGGAGGGGAAAATCATCCGGGTTGACGGGGATAAAAATCACCCGGTCACCAGGGGTTTTGCCTGCCCCAGAGGGCGATCTTACCCGGAACTGGTTTACAATTCAGAAAGAATTCTTAAACCATTATTAAAAAAAGAAGGCAACTGGGAAGAAATTTCCTGGAAAGAAGCCCTGGACCTGGTAGAGGAAAAAATAAGGGGTTATATGGATACTTATGGGCCCGAATCGATTTTTAACTACCACTACAGCGGGTCAGAAACCATAACCAAAAAAGTTACCATGCGTCTCTTTGATCGCCTGGGAGCGACAGGAGTAACCGGTGATCTTTGCATGCAGGCCGGAGTTTCCGCCCAAAAATATGATTTTGGGGGCCTGGAGCAAAGCGATTTAACCGACCTGCCCAATGCCGGAGGTTGCGTTATCTGGGGTAGAAACGTTCGCGTAACCCATCCTCATGCCCTGCCTTTTATCCGGGAAGGGAGAGAGCAGGGAATGAGCCTTGCAACAATCAACCCCCTTTCCACCGGGATCGAGGATATGTCTGATTTGATTGTGCGACCCCGGCCCGGAACGGATGCTGCCCTGGCCCTGGGGGCCGCCAATTACCTTATCCAAAAAGAACTAATTGATAGAGATTTTATTTTTGAACATGTACACGGTTTTCAATCCTTCCGGGAAGTTGCTGAAGAATATGACCTGGAAAAAACCAGTGAAATCACCGGTGTAGAAGAGGAGAATATCGTTAACCTGGCCTTGTTTTACAAAAAACATAAACCCGTAACTACCCTTTTGGGATATGGTTTAACAAGATATAGAGGCGGAGGGAATATTATTCGGGCTATTGACGCCCTTGCTGCCATCACCGGAAATATCGGGGAAGCAGGAGCAGGAGTTTCTTATTGTTCCGATCGTTTTTGGTTTTTGGGGAAGCACCTCCAGGGAGATACAAATCCCTTCCGCAGGAATTTAGATATGGCCCACCTGGCCAGAGAAATCCAAAATGCAGAAAACCCGACTTTAAAAATGGGCTTTATCAACGCGGCCAATCCGGTGGTTAATGTTCCGGATTCCGAAGAAATGCAAAAAGCCCTGCGCAGTCTTGAATTTCTCGTGGTTGTTGACCTTTTCCTGACTGATACTGCAAAAGAAGCGGATCTGGTCCTCCCCTGTACTTCTTTTTTCGAGGAGGAGGGGGTGCGAGTTAGTTCCTGGAGTCCATGGGTTTACTACTGCCCCAAAATAATTGGACCCCTTGGTGAAGCCCGCTCTGATGAAGAAATTATGATTGACCTGGCTAAGAGGCTGGGAATTAAAGATTTTCCCTGGTTAAATAGAGGCGAATTATTAGCGTGGGCCGCAGAACCCCTGGAAGAGATAGGAATAACCCTGGGGGAGCTCCGGGAAAAAGGACATCTCCTGCCCTCTAACCATAACCCTATTGCCTGGGAGGGTTGTCGCTTTAAAACTCCTTCCCGGCGCGTTGAGCTATTTTCCCGGAAGGCTAAAGAAGAAGGAAATTCCCCCGTTGCCAATTATTTACCGCCTTTAGCAGATAACTACGAATTTCCCTTCCAGCTTATCTCGGCCCATTCCCAGTACCGGATCCATTCCCAGTTCCAGGTCACGCCCTATATTAAAAAATTGAATCCCGAACCAAGGGTGATTATTAACCCGGAGATTGCTGAAAAAAGGGGACTTGAAGAAGACGAACTTGCCGTTATTTTCAACGGTAGGGGAGAAATTACCGCCAGGGTGGAAATCGATAATCGGGTCCGCCCGGGCGTTATCCAGGTAGAATCCGGCTGGGATGTAAGCAGCGGTGGCTGCGTGAATTCTCTCTTACCCCCGCAAAAAACTGAAATGGGTGATTGTGGCGCCCTTTATGATGTCAGGGCGGATATAAAGAAAAAGGGATAAAATAAATAAGCCCCTGAAACCGGTTTTCCCGGCCAGGGGCTTTTTAATTGGCGTTAATACTTTCGCAAAAGACTGATTAATTTACCGAGGATGGTAACATCCCGGGTATAAATTGGATCCATGGAGGCATTTTCCGGTTGCAGCCGGAAAGTGTCGTTTTCTTTATAAAATCTCTTTAGGGTTGCTTCATCCCCAAGGAGTGCAGCAACTATATCGCCATTTTCAGCGTTTTGCTGCCTGCGAATTATAGCCAGGTCCCCGTCGTAAATCCCCGCTTCAATCATGCTTTCTCCCTGGACCCGGAGAACAAAATGTTCGCCTCCTCCGGTAACAAGTTCCAGGGGCAGGGGCAGGGTATCTTCAATATTTTCCTGGGCCAGAATTGGTGCTCCCGCCGTAATACTCCCAACAAGGGGAACATGAACAATATCTCTACCATCATAAATTTTTTCCTGCTGGCTGGGATATTCTTCTTTAACCAGGCCAATGGTTCTGGGTTGAGCGGGATTTTTATGAATATAGCCAAATTTTTGCAGTCTTTCTAAGTGATTATGAACAGTAGAGGGGGAGCGGAGCCCCACAGCTTTCCCAATTTCTCGGACAGAAGGGGGATAGCCTTTTTCTCTAATATTTTTACGAATAAATTCGAGGATTTCAAGCTGGCGGGAACCAAGTTTTTTCTTGGTGGTTTTTTGGTCCAACACAAGCACCTCCTTTTCCCATATTATACCACAGGGAAGAACCCGATGCAAACCTTTGTTCCAAAAACATTTGTTTGGGTTTTAGGTTTTTTTCCTAAAATTTTATAAATTTCAGGAATCTTTCCGGAAACCACTTTGACTCCTAATTCTTTGAATTAATCCCAGCAAAGGTATAAACCCCTTACCCGGGACCTCCAATGGCCTTGAAACGGCTCTCAGGAGGTCATTTTCTTACCTGGTTTTTTAATTAGCCTCAATTTTTAAAAAAGGGATTAAAAATTTCCCCAGACAAAAATTAAAGAAAAAATTTTAAATGAAAAGAAAAAATAAAACATTTGTTCTAAAAAACACTTGTTCCCCGAACGTTTGTATGGTATAATTTAAAATAGTTAAAAGATAATTCGGGAAAAAATAAGGAGGGGATCGAATGCGTTGGCGTTATCCGTTTTTTGTTCTGGTCCTGGCCCTGGTTTTTATAGCCATATTTACCATTTTTGCTCACAGCGAGGAACCGGTAAGACTTGCTACTGTTACGGTGAGATCAGGCGACACTCTCTGGAGCCTGGCTCGGGAATACGGAGACCCGGAGACTGATCCCAGAAATACCGTTTACGACATCCGACAGATTAACAACCTGGAGAGCCCTCAAATTTACCCCGGCCAGAAATTACAAATTCCATTGAGCAATTAATTTAACATCCGCAAAAGAAGAATTTAAAGTTTATAGAGAAAAAGCTAAGGGATAGGGGTCTGAAAAACTGGCCCCAATCAATTAGCTTTTTTTATTGAAAGAACCAAAAATAAATTCTAATCCCGGGAATAAAATAACTAGCAATTTTTGCACCTGAAAAAATCCCGAGAAAAAGGTTGGGGGTGCTAAATAAATTTTTGTAATTTTGCAGGAGAAAATCATGTTTTGTAGTAATTTAACTATAAGATTTCGCAAAATTATTATTTTGCGAAATCAAATTTAGGCCAAAAAGGAGTTTTTAGCATGAATTTCGACCGGGCCCTGGAGTTTTATCTCAAGTACCTACAAACGGAACTCGGTTATTCCCTTCTCACGGTCAAAGAATACAAAAGCGATCTCAAACTTCTTTCCAGTTACCTTCGCCAGAAAAAAAATTTAAAGGATACCCAACCCCTATCCGTCTCCTCCATCGATAAATTTGACCTGGGGGATTTCCTGGCTGATCTGATCCTGGAAAGAAATAATGATCCAAAAACTCGCAATCGGAAATTATTTGCCCTCCGTTCCTTTTTTCAATTCCTGGTTCGCCAGGAAGTAATTTCTGATGATCCCACCCGGGCCTTCCGGTCATCAAAAATCAGGACCTCTACCGAGCCCATATACCTTCGCCTGCCTCAGGCAAGGGTATTTATGGATACCATCTCCCACTCGGGCTTTAAAACGGCTGTTAGAGACCTTGCTATTATGAAACTCTTCCTTTATTGTGGTCTCCGGCTGAGTGAACTGATTGGTCTTAACCTTAACGATTTGCAACTGGATTATGAACCGACAATAAAAGTTATTGGCAAAGGAAACAAAGAACGACGGGTTCCCCTGCATGGCGAAGTTGCAACTACCTTAAAAGAATATCTTCCCTGGAGAAATGAGCTTTCTCCCAAGGGAAAAGATGCTAATGCCCTTTTCCTGTCCTTACGAAAACGCCGCATCAATCCTCGCACAATTCAGTTCATGGTAAAAAAGTATGCCAAAAAAGCCGGGCTGGATAATGCCGGGGAAATTACTCCCCATAAACTTCGCCACACTTTTGCCTCTCTTCTTTATAAAGAAACAAAAGATTTAAGGGTCCTCCAGGAACTTCTCGGCCACAGCAGTGTTTCTACAACCCAAATCTATACTCACACAGATCCTGAGCAGCGGCGAAAAACCGTTGACCGAATGCCCAAATTATAATAATAATATTGACAGATCCCCTCCTATCCCTGATAATAAAAATATGGACGTGCACATTTTGTGCACAATTTTTACTCACAAAAAAGGGGGATCACAAATTGGGCGAATTTGAAAATCGGGTGGAAAGTTTTGATGAGGTTTACCGAAATTATAAAGAACAGGGTACTTATTTTTATTTGCAGGAAGTAGAAAAACTAAATGGATCTCGGGTCCAGATTGGGGGCCGGGAATTCGTTATGTTTTCTTCATACAGTTATCTGGGCCTTTTAAAGCATCCTGAAATTGATGCTTTTGTCAAAGAAGCCGTGGATCAATATGGCAGTGGGACCCATGGTGTAAGGGTTTTAGCTGGGACTACATCGCTCCATGTTGAATTGGAAAAGAAAATTGCCGATTTTATGCAGGTTGAAGATGCTATTGCTTACAGTAGCGGCTTCATTGCCAATGTTGCCTCCATCGCTTCACTGCTTGGCCGCCACGACATTGTCATAGCCGACAAGCTGTGCCATGCCAGTATTGTTGATGGCTGCCTTCTTGCCCAGGCCAAATTCCAACGTTTCAAACATAATGACCTTAAGGATTTAGAAAACCAGCTTATTCGAGCTGAAAAAGATGGTTGCAAAGGAAAACTGGTCATTGTCGACGCAGTTTACAGCATGGATGGAGATGTCTGCCCCCTTCCAGAAACTCTGGAAATTTGCAATAAGTATGGGGCCTGGCTGTTAGTTGACGAAGCTCATTCCTTGGGGGTTCTAGGGGAAAACGGTCGAGGCTTGGCCGAATATTTTGGCATGGATCCTCGCGATGTTCACTTATATAGTGGATCCCTTTCCAAAACAATCCCTGCCGTTGGCGGCTATGTTGCAGGCGATAAAAAAACAATAAATTATTTTCGTCATAATGCTCGGGGCTTTGTTTTCTCTGCTGCTCTCCCTCCTCCTGCTGTTGCTGCAGCAATTAAATCTCTGGAAATTATTGATAGCGAAAAATGGCGCCTGAAAAAGGTTCGGGAAAATATCGATTATTTTATTAAAAACCTGAACCAGATGGGTTATGATACCCTGAATACCCAGAGCTGTGTTATCCCCATAATTATAGGAAAAGAAGAACCAACCCTCAAACTTACTGCATTATTGCATCGTGACGGAATGTTCGTTTCTCCAATTCTTCCCCCCGCCGTTCCAGTTAATACCTGCCGGTTGCGGGCCAATGTCATCGCTTCTCATACCAAGCAAGACCTGGACTTCGCCCTGGACCTTCTGGAAACACACGGGAAGGAACTTGGAATTATTGGAGGGGAAAAAAGTGCAAGCAATTCAGTTTAAAGGGTCCATTCCTCGTTACGCTTTTTCCACGGCCCTGGGAAAACTAAATGACGGATTTTTCTATAATTCCTTTTCCAACGTCCAGTTAAAAGACCTCCCCCCTCCTGCTCCCCCCAATGGGGAATGGGTGGAGGTTACTCCCTTTTATGGTGGAATTTGTGGAAGCGATATGGGCTTGATTTTACTTAATGATTCGCCATATTCCTCTCCTTTGGTCTCCTTTCCTTTTGTAATCGGCCACGAAAACTGTGGAACTATCTCCAAAGTTGGGTCAGAGGTAAAAGATCTGCAGGAAGGAATGCGAGTAGTTATAGATCCTCTGCTGCCCTGTCGGACCAGGGGAATAAAAAAAATATGCCCGGCCTGTAGCCAAGGGAATGAATCCCGCTGTGCAAACTTTACTAAAGGAGATATTTCCCCCGGTTTAATGACTGGAACCTGCCGGGATACCGGTGGAAGCTGGAGCGAAGTTTTTGTTGCTCATAAGAGCCAGGTTATACCACTACCTTCTAAAATTTCCTGGAAAAGTGCTGCCCTAATCGATTCATTTGCTTCGGCTTTACATCCCGCAGCCAGATATCTCCCGCAAAGCCCCAAGGAGAGAATTTTAATTATCGGTGGCGGCCCAGTTGGCCTTTGTCTTGTCTATGCACTGCGGGCCCTGGATTTCCAGGGAGAAATTTCTATCCTTACTAAATATGACTTCCAGGCCCAAGCTGCCAAACAGGCCGGTGCAGATAAAGTTATTCCCCTGAGCAAGGAAACTCCGGAGCTGGTTGCTGAGAATTACGGGTTGGAAATGCTAAAGCCTTTAATTGGAAAATCCTTTCCCCGGGGTGGGGTGGATTTTATTTTTGATTGTGTGGGCAGTTCCCGCAGTATCAGCGATGGGCTTTCCTGGCTCAAACCAGGGGGCAACCTGCTTTTAGTTGGTCTCGCTTCTTTCCCCAGGGGGATTGACTGGACTCCAATCTGGCTAAAAGAATTAAATGTCCGGGGAATATTCGCCTACAGCACTGAAGAATACAAAGGACAAAAACTTTCCACTTATCAACTTGCGGTGCAATTAATTTCTGAAAAAAATATAGATCTGGCACCCCTTCTAACCCACACTTTCCGGCTTTCGGAATATAAGCAAGCCATCAGTGCCAATCTGAATAAAAAAGAAAACAGCCTGATTAAAAGCGCTTTTAAGATTTAATAAAAGAGAAAAAAGCCCGTGAAGGGCTTTTTGTCTTTTCGAAACCAGTTAGCTCAAATCAAACTGCTTGAAAACGCTCCCTGAAGGGAGCCTGTTTATAAGAGATTAAATAAAAATGAAATTATAATAATTCCGGCCAGGGTCCAGACATAATAGGAGAAAAACCTGAATTTTGCCCGGTAAAGAAGAGTTATTACAATATACAGGGCAAAAATACCCACAAGAGCAGCAACCACAAATCCAATTGCCAGGGCCAACCAGTCAAGATTTGCGAGTCCGGAGCCGAAATGGATCTCCAGGCCGTGTAAGAAAGCTGCTCCCAGGATGGTTGGAATAGCAATAAAAAAGCTAAATTCCGCGGCCCAGCGCCTTTTTAAACCCACCAGGAGTGCTGCAACAATGGTAATTCCGCTTCGGCTAATTCCCGGCAGTAAAGCTACTGCCTGGGCCAGGCCGATAATCAAGGCCATCCATAAAGCGAAATCCCGCAGCCCCCTGGGCCTTCTGGGTAAAACATCTGTTACCCAGAGCAGGATACCTGTAGCAATCAGGGTGAAGGCAATAAAAATTGGCTGGGCAAAAGCCCTTTCAAACTGATTTTTCAGGGGGAATCCAACCAATCCTGTTACAAGAACAGAAAAAAGCCCCATCCCCATTAATTTCAGGTGCAGAGTTTCTTTTAATGAAATATTGCCTCTCCGCCAGTTCTTGTAATCTTTCAAGGTATCCCGAAGCAATTGCCGCAGACTTTTTCTAAATACAAAAACTATGGAAACAACAGTCCCCACGTGAACTACCAGGTCAAAAGCAATCATTTCAGGAGATTCCGGGAGAGGGAAACCTGCTCCCCTGTTTAATAGCCAGTGTTGAACCAAAACCAGGTGGCTGGTTGAACTAACCGGAAAGAACATAAAAATTCCCTGGATAATCCCCAGGAGAATAGCTTCCCAAACTTCCATCTTCGTTTCCTCCAACGAGTAAGGTATTATTAAAAATAAATCGGCCCGCCTGGGCAGGCCGATTTATTATTTTTCCTGCTGTTTTTTAACCAAGCAGGGTTTCAAAATCATCTTCGTGTTCGACTTCTTCCTGCATAATGTGGCGGATTACGTGGAAAGTAATCGGGTCTTTAATATCGGTCTTGAGTTTTTCCATTATTTCTTCGTAAACTTTAATAGCGCACTGCTCGGCTTCAATACCAGCCTTAAGGAAACCTATGCAGTCGGTGGGATCCTCAGGCAGGTTTACAGTCTTGCAGTTGGCCTGGGCTTTTAGCTGGTCAAATTCCCTAATTACTTCGCCACCAAGCTGGCCGATTCTCTCGGCAAGTTCTTCAGCATGCTCAAGTTCTTCGGAGGCAACTTCGTTGAACTTGCTGGCAACAGCTTCTCTATTTAGTCCCTCTGCCAGTTCAGCAGCAGTCTTGTAATAGAAGAATGCCAGCCATTCGTCGGCGTACGCCTTCTTCAAGTCTTCAATTAACTCATCAACCTTCGGTCCTACCATTTTTCTTGCATATTCACCCATTAAGTATCTACCTCCTATTTATATAGTAATTTATTTGGGCTAAAAACCTATGTCGTGTTCGCCTTCCCAGAGACCATGAATATTACAGTAACTAACTGCCATTAACTTACCCGGTTTTTCCAGAGTAATGGTAGTTTTTACCGAGGGCTCACATTTAGCCGGCCCGGTATCAGGACCCTGAACCGATTCTCCGTGAGCTTCAAATTGAAAAGTCCCCAGATGATAAGTAAACTTATCACCTTCTGGCTGGAAAAATAATTTTATCCAGCGAATATGGTGTTCAGTTGTATGGGGGTGGGGAATTTCAGCGCCCACAGAAAGGTGGACGTCAAATGGTTTGCCTTTTTCAGGCTGGTCTTCAATTTTGATTACGGGAACGTGCTTTTCGTTTTTCCAATCAGCAGTCTGTATATAGTTGCCGATGGTTCCCATAAATTCAACCCTCCTTTCGGAATCTATATACTATTTCTATTTGCAAAAGGGTTTTCCTTCCTAAACAAGAATAATTATTTTTTAATTTTTCTCTTTTTCCCAGAAAGGTAGAATAATGGTTATTAAAGGTAAAAGCCAGTTCATAAAAGCAAAAGGCAGGTAAGCGAGGACGTCTACCCCCAGAACACTGACCACCAGCAGAGCATTAATGTTCCAGGGAATTAGCGGGGAAAAAACAAGACCCGTATCAGCCAGGGTCCTACCCAAAAGGGGCTGGGCCTTTTTTTCTTTAAAAACCGGGAAAAAAGTATGCCCGGGTAATAAAACCGCCAGAAGTTGATTACAGCCCACCATGGCGACAAAAATTCCCGATAATCCGGTGTAAAAAACGAGCCCGGTCAGGCGTTGCACCTTTTTCATCAGGCTTTGCAAAACCAGGGAAAAAACGCCCAAGCCCTCCAGGATTCCCGCAAGACAGGAGGCCAGCATAATCAGGGCCAGTAAATCAAGGAGGCTGAGAATTCCTCCCCGCGAGAATAATTGATCCAGAAAAGGTTCCCCGGTTGCAAGAGTTAACCCGTCGTACATGCTTTCCAGGACTCCAATTATCTCACCCGGAAGAATTATAAAACCCATTATGAGGCTAAGGACAAGTCCTGCAGCCAGGTTGGGTAAGGTTGGTAGGCGGAAAAGCGCAGCAACTATGATAAAAAGCGGCGGCAATAAGGCCCAGGGAGTTATGGAGAAGTTCTCTGCAACAAAAGCCAATAACTTCGTTCCCGCAGAGCCCAGATAGTCCGCATCTCCACTCAAATTCCTTCCCAGCCAGTAATAAAGTCCCCCAGAAATTAAAAAAGCAGGAACCGTAGTTGCAACCATTTTACCCAGAAGGTCTCGAATGGCAATCCCCGCGGTGTGGGCTGTAAAAATTGCGATGGAGGAAACCGGGGAAAAACGATCCCCAAAATAAGAACCGGAAACAATAGCTCCTGCTACAATTGGCAGGGGCAACCCCAGGCTGCTCCCGATGCTGAAAAGCGCCAATCCCATGGTACTGATCGTTCCGAATCCTGTTCCCATGGCCAGGGAAACAATCGAGCACAGTAAAAAGGAAATGAGGTAAAAAAACCGGGGGCTGATTAAGTCTAAACCGTAAAAAACCATTGTGGGAATAGTTCCCATATACATCCAGACCCCGATCAGAGCTCCAATCAGCATCAAAATAAGGACAATGGGCCCGGATTTTTGCAATCCTTTTAAGATCATTTCTTCAACCTTGATCCAGTCCCCACCCCAGATTACTGCCAGGAAGGCAGTAAAAATTAACTGGAAAAGAATCGGCAGGTGCAGAGGCAGCCCCAGAAGGCCAAACCCTACAAAAACAAGAACTGCCATCAGGATAAGAATTAAGATTGCTTCTCTTAATCTAATTGCAGGCATAACGGCCTCCTAAAAAAGGCAGAAAATATTAGGATTTTTAGTCTCTGGGATCATATTTTTTCTCGGATTTAATTGCAATTCCAGTGAAATAAAACAATCCGCCAAAAATTACTATAACCCCAAAAACCAACATCAAAACCGCATCAAATGGCATTTCCTTCCCTCCTCTTTAATCTGAAGGCCGATCAAGAAAATCGGGACGGGATGCTTTTTTCCGGGCAAAGATAAAAGCAATCGGAATTAAAACAAGGACAACAGTCCAACCGCCGAAGATTAGACTTGTTGTAGGGTAATCACGATACGGCACCATCAGCCGTTCACTCAGGGTTAGAATAATTGAAATTCCAAGGATTAAAGGCGTGACATATTTAATCATAATATCCCACCAGACACCAACTTTTACGTCAGAAACAGGATTAATATAGTTCCGCATTTTATCCGCCTTGTAAACCCACCCAATGAAAAGGCATTCCAAAAGACCCACAACTGCCAGACCAAAGTTGTTAACAAAATGATCGACAATATCAAGCCACCAGAGCCCTGCGCCAGTTGAAAAAACAAGGCCTAAAAGAAATCCGAACATGCAGACCAGGCTAACCCAGATGGATCGATTTACCTTAAATTTATCATCGAGACTCGTAATAACTGATTCCGCAAGGGAAAAAGCAGAATCAATTCCCAGGGTAAGCAGGGTCAGGAAAAAGATAAATCCAAAGAAGGCCGCTCCGAAAGGCAGAAGGGAAATTGCCTCGGGATAAGCAATGAAAGCCAGGCCTATCCCTTCTTCAACCACACTTTCAACCCCCACATTCTGCACCCCGGCCATGTAACCCAGGGTTCCAAAAACAGCAAAGCCAGAGAGGAAGCTTATCCCGGCATCCGCAAGGGCGGTAATAATCGCATTGTTATTGATATCGCTACTGCGAGGCAAATAAGAAGCATAGGCAATCATTACCCCAAAACCCAGACTCAGGGTAAAAAATACCTGGGAATAAGCCGCTACCCAAACATTATAATCCAAGAGAGCAGAAAAATCTGGCTGCAGATAATAATTAAGGCCTTCCATTGCTCCGGGGAGTGTAACTGCTCTTGCACTAAGGATCAGTAGCAAAATGATCGGCAGGGGAACCGTAACCAGGACCACCTTACCCAAAAATTGCACGCCCCTGTGCAGGATGAACCAGATTACAAACCAGGTTAAAAGCAGCCCAATCATAACGGGAACACTGATGGGACCAAATTGCAGGGGGCCATCCGTGGTATTTAAAATATCTCTGTAGAAAAATTCCAGTACTTTCCCCTCCCAGGCTACTGAAAGGGAAGCATAAATATAATTCCAGGTCCAGGCCATTATTACCGCATAATAGGACATTATAATAAAACCAATAAAAACAGCCCACCAACCCAGTCCTTCCCAGGTTTTTTTAATCCTGGCAATTGCACCTGGGGCCCCGGCCTGCATTTTTTGGCCCAGTCCATATTCTAAAATCAGCAAGGGTATCCCGGCTGTGAAGAGGGCGATAAAAAAGGGAATTAAAAAAGCTCCTCCTCCATTTTGATAGGCTATGTAAGGAAAACGCCATGCATTCCCCAATCCTGCCGCGGACCCAATTGCCGCAAAAACAAAGGCAGGCCTATTTAACCAGCGCTCCCTTTTTATGGCCATATTTTCACCATCCTTTCGGGGTAACCGGATTTCTTCCTTTCAATATATTTCTGCACCTGTTATTATTTACCTGCTTAAAGGCTGGCAAAGCTGACCCAGCAAATCTTTAATAATTTTAAAATCATCTCCAGTTCCTTTAAAACCAACAAAGTTTTCATCACCCCAGAGGTTTTCCACCTTGCTATCCCCTATTCCCTTTTTCATAATCTCTAAAAGATCAATTTCTTCTTGATAGGTGGGACTCTGAACCAACCTGATACTGATATCTTCTCCCTCCTGAGAAAACACCATTGCGATATCAGCACCAAGCTCAATCAGCATCATGGCAACATAATAGACATAATCGGGGCTGGTTCTGGTAAAAACCAGCAGTTTATCTTTAAACCAGAAAAGCTCTGCATTTATTGCGGCTTTAAGTTTGGTTTCCCGGGAGAGTTTCCGGCTAATTCTGAGGACTTCCAGAGCTTTTTTAAAATTAATTGCCCCTTCTTCTAATATTTTTCCAAGAATAATAATCGTTTCGTTTTTTGCTTTCTCTAAATAAATGGTATCCCCCAGAATTCCAGCAGACATGGCCAGGGCAATTTTTTCGTCTATGGGAAACTCCATTTCCCGCAGAACCTGATAAATCATTTGACAGGTGGAATCTGTTTTTTCATGGTAATAAGCTTCTGCTTCTTCTAAAAGCTTGTTATTGGGATGGTGGTCAATTACTGCATACTTGCCCAGTTGAATATCTGGAAGTTGTTGTTTATCAGCAGTATCCGCAATTACAATTTTTGCTCCGCTCAGGTCAGCCGGTCCATAATTGACTGTAAAACCAATTTCATCCATTAATTCCTGGCCGTGTTCAGAAACATTTTTGGGAACAACAATCTGGCCACCGGTGAGACGGCTTAAAACATAACCCGCTCCCAGGGCATCTGCATCCGAATCATCGTGAATTAAAATAGTTGGCCTTTTATCCTTAATTTCCCGGATGAATCTAATAAATTCCTTCATGGTGTTATCCTCCTGTTCTTTATTGAGGAGAAGGGGATTCGTTGTTTCCTGACGAAATATTTAGTTTGAGGTGATAAAATGGACAAAAAAGAAGTCGCCGCTTTACTTAAAGAAATAGCGTTATTTATGGAAATTCAGGAAGAAGAGCCCTTCCGGGCCCAGTCCTACCAGAGGGCAGCCCGGGCGCTTGACAATTCAGAAGAAGACTTAGATACATTAATTCAAGAAAATAAACTACAAACCCTGCCGGGTATTGGCGATAATTTGGAAAAAAAAATAAAAGAAATCTATTTTTCGGGCACCCATCCCCTTTATGAGGAGTTAAAAGGACAGGTTCCCGAGGGACTTCTTGAAATTCTAAAAATACCAGGGCTGGGAGTTAAAAAAGTAAAGGTTCTCTACAAAGAACTGGGAATTTCCAATCTCGGGGAACTGGCCTACGCCTGTGAAGAAAACAGATTGCTGGAAATCCCAGGTTTTGGGAAAAAAACGCAGGAAAAAATCCTGGAAGGGATTGAAACCCTGCTGCATTATCAAAAATCCTTTTTACTGCTTACTGCCCGGGAAGTCCTGGAAAGGGTTCAAAAAGATCTTCTCTCCTATGACCGGGTTGAAAATTGCGTTGCAACCGGCTCTGTCCGCCGTTGGTGTGATATTGTCCATGACCTGGATATTCTGGTTTCCGGTATCAGCGCAGAGGATTTAATCCCCCTTTTAATTGAGATGGAAACCATTGAGGAAACAGAACTTGTAAACGCAAGGCTTGTCATTGGAAAAACCCCGGAAGGAATTCCCATAGATTTTCACATTGGTGACAAAAAATCATGGGGAAGCTGGTTGGTTGCCACAACGGGGAATTCTTTGCACCTGGGCCTAATCCAGGAAACCGGAGGCGATCCCGCTCCGGTTTTGGATCTCCGGGATGGAAAAGCCCCCCAGCCTCCCCTGCAAAGCGAAGAAGAATTTTACCAGCACTACTCTCTTCCCTTCATCCCTCCGGAGTTAAGAGAGGGTTTTAAAGAAAAAGAATTTTTTCAAAACAAATCGGCGCCACGCCTGATCGAACCCGGGGACATCAAAGGAATTTTCCATGTTCACACCACTTTCAGCGATGGAGCTGCAACCTTAAAAAAAGTTGTTGAGGAATGCCACCGTTTGGGGTGGGAGTTTGTCGGCATTTCAGATCACAGTCAATCTGCTTTCTATGCCAATGGTCTTGAAAAAAAAGATCTGGAAAGACAGGCCGAAGAACTGGCAAATTTAAATAAAAAAACCGGGGAGGAAATCACTCTATTCCACGGGGTGGAATGCGATATTTTACCAGACGGTTCCCTGGATTACCCCGATTCTGTTCTCGATGAATTAAACCTGGACTTTATAATTGCCTCGGTTCATTCTAATTTCCGAATGTCCAAAGTGGATATGACCAAAAGGATAATAAAAGCTTTGCAACACCCCAGGGTTACCATGCTGGGCCATCCCACCGGTAGGCTTCTTTTGGCCCGGGAGGCTTACCCCCTGGACCTGGAGGAAATAATAAAAGTTGCAGTAGAACAGGAAGTGGTCCTGGAAATCAACTCCAACCCTTATCGGCTTGATTTGAGCTGGGAATGGGCCAACTATGCATATGAACAGGGAGCTCTTTTGGCAATTAACCCCGACGCCCACCGGCTGGATGGGTTAAAACACCTCGAGTATGGAATTGCAGTAGCCCGTAAGGCTGCTCTGCCTCCCCAGGCTCTTATTAACTCTTTTTCCCTGGAAAACATCGAAAAGCTTTTCACGCGGAAGCAAAAAGGTCAATAATTTCCGGAAAACTATCAATCTTATAATCAGCCTCCTGCAATTCCCGGGGATAACCATAACCATAGCGGCAGCCAACTGTAATCAGGTTGTTGGCCTGTCCTGCCTCAACATCAGACCTCCTGTCCCCAACCATTGCCTGCAAGCGGGGGAACTTTTGCCTGGAAATACGCAAAAGGTCCCCTTTTTCCTTGGTCTGGTATTCTCCGGCACTATATATCCCTGCGAAAAGGGGGTTAAGGCCATGGACTTCAATTACAGATTTGACATAGCCCTCCCCTCCATTGGAGGCGATTAAAAAATCCCAGCCTTTAACCTTGAGTTTTTCCAGGGTTTCTTTGACCCCGGGATAAAGGTTGCCCAGGCCTTTTTTTAAATAATCTTTTTCAATTGCTTCCAGAAGTTGATCTGCCCTGTTTTGGACTTCCCTGTCGGACCCCGGCAATAGGAAATCCCAAATTTCTTCGCTGATCATCCCTAAAACGGAGAGGCACTCTTCCCGTTCCGGTTTGGGGCGGGAATA
>PWGV01000107.1 GCA_003554585.1 Halobacteroidaceae bacterium
AACTCACTCAGGGCATCCAGCATCATGGCCCCGATGGGCTCATTGGGATGGGGGCAGCCGAAGAGGAGGGCGTTACGGGATCCGGATCCAATTTCCAGGATGGGGATCTCTTCCCCACGGCGAGATTTACCTCCGGTCCGCAACCGGACCGTATCAGGGTACTTCTCGGCCAGCTGCCGGGACCGCTGATTGTGTTCATCTACGGTAAAAAAGCGATCATAATCGGGAATCTGATTAATCAGGGGATCAAATTTCATGGATATGCTCCTTTACAAGAAGATTGGATATGGAAATATTGATCAAGAAAGAAGATAAGTGATGGAAAAAAGAAATTAAGAGATAATGAGAGAGATAAAGAGAGAAGATAAGGGAATTGTTTAGAGGAAAACGAATAAGGCTCCAGGGAAAAGCCTGAGAAAAAGAGCGCAGAAAGGGAATGTCGGGGGAATGAAACTGAGGATAGCAGGAGGTAAAAAGAAAAAAATAAAAAACCCTGCTAAAAAACAAAAAAACCAGCGCTGGAAAAAAGGTAAAATGATAAGAGTAAGGATAAAAGGGTAAAAACAAGACCAATTAAAGGATCCCGGGTTGCAGAAAAAAAGGAGTGGAGTTATTGGTTCAAAGAAAAAACTTGGCACTGAGAGATGGTAAAGATCGGACCGGGTGGGGGATAATTAAAATAAGGAAACATCAGGGATCGCAGAAAAGAAATCAGGAGAACAGCAAGAACAACAAAACAGGGAAGAAGGGAAAACAGGAAAAAGAGAAACTGTCTAAATTGAAAATAGGGGTACTGTTAAAACAGGAAAGATAAAAGCAGGGGGGAGGACGACTCCCCCCTGTTATCCTTACTTATCCAGGTACCAGTTGTAGATGATCCAACCCAGCCCGTTGTCATACCCGGAGTTGAAACTCTTGAGGTACTCCTTGGCAAAGTGGGGAGTAGGTGCGCTGTAGAGGGGCAGGACCGGCAGATAATGACTCCATAGTTCAAAGTGCTGCTCATAAAGCTCGGTTTTTTGCTCGGGTTCCAGTTCCCGAGCAGCCTGCTCGATAATTCTATCATTTTCTTCGTTGGCCCAGCCGGCATAGTTGGTTCCGCCCCAGGAATTGGCATCTGAGGGAATGCCGCTGGAATGCCAGTAGTTAACCGCTTCATCGGAGATTCCGTAGCCCCAGCCGCTGAGCAGGGCGTCAAATTCCCGGTAGGGCATGACATCGGCCCAGATTACCTGGGGAGGCTGCAGATCGATGTTAACGGAAATGCCTACCGCCCGGAGCATGGCCTGGATCAGCTGGGAGGATATTTCCTGCTCCCGGTTGCCGGCCATACCGGCCAGGTCGAATTCAAATAACTGGCCGTCTTTTTCCAGGAAACCGTCCACATTCATTTCCCAGCCGGCCTCGGCCAGCAATTCCTGGGCCCGGTTGGGATCATGGGGATGGTGGGTGGCGGCATCCAGGGCATCGCGCATGGAATGGAGGGGGGTAATCCAGGTATCGGCCATCTCGGCCAGCTCAAAGTATACTATCTGATTCATGCGGTCCCGGTCCAGGGCCATGAGGATGGCCTGGCGCACCCGGGGATCGTGGAACAGGGGATGAGGCTCGGATAAACTATCGGGATCATTGAAATTAAGGAAGATCATATCTACGGCGACATTGGGAGTATAGTAGGTTTCAAAAAGATCGGGGCGCTCATCCTCCAGCTGCAAACTCTGCTGCAGGGTAAGGGTATAGCGGCCGAAGTCAATTTCCCCGGCCAGGGTCGAAGCAAAAACTACGTCGGAGTCGGGTACAATACGGATCACAATTTCATCGATATTGGGCCGACCCATATAATAGTCTTCAAAGGCTTCCAGGACAATATGCTCCCCTTCACGGTACTCCTTGAACTTGTAGGGTCCGGTCATGATGGGGTTCTGATTTACTTTGTCGACAAAGTCATCCCAACGTCCTTCGGCCTGGGCTTCTTCAAACACATCCCGGAAGAGGTGTTCGGGCAGCTGGAACCAGCCGAAATAATAGGCATATTCGGAGGAACCCAGGTGAGCGTTGCTGACCAGGTCCTCCAGGTGAATGGTATAGGTCAATTCATCGTGGATTTCTACCTCGGTTACATTCTGCTCAAAATGGCTGGAGGTTACCGGGGCACCGGAGGTCATGGCTTCCCACTGGAACTTAGCATCATAGGCGGTTACCGGTTCCCCGTCATGCCATTTCATGCCGGAGCGCAGCTCATAGGTAATGGACATGGTATTATCATCATGAATCTCTAAAAGACCGTTTTCCAGGCTGGGCATCCGGCGGATCATGCGGGGATGATAATATCCGTCTACACTGGTTCCGGTATAGCCGTCGCCGATAATGTTATTCAGGGTCCATACCAGTCCGGCGGAGGTAAAGAGGGTGTTGAAACCCGGGGCGTCAGCAGTTACCGCTGTTACAATTCGACCTCCCTGCTGGGGTGGATAGAGGGCCATGTAAATGCCGTGGGCTGCTTCTTCCCGGGTAATGGGCTCATCGGGTTCCACGGTGTGGCCGTAGCGATAGGTCATTAACTGGCGGTCGCTCTGGAAAGCCAGGGAAAAAGCACCCACTGCTTCTTCGCCAACCAGTTCTTCATCCAGGGCCAGGGTCCGGATTTCATCAAATTCAGCTGCCTGTTCCTGGAGATCCAGGACCTCGACCAGCTGGAGAATGAAGTCCGTCCTGGAAACTGTGCCTTCTCCGGTGATTAAATCTTCCTGGCCGGGAAAGGCATTGGCCACCAACTCCCGGAATTCATTATAGGTGAGGGGTTCTTCGTCTACCGGAGCCAGGTAACCTTCAGCCGCGATGTAATCAACGGCTTCCTGGGATAAAAGGGTAGCCTGAACCGGGCCAGCCATAAGTAAAAGCGATAGAATTAAAAAAAAGCTGAAAACAGATTTTTTCATTTTAATTTCCTCTCTTTCAAAAAAAAATTTAAGCAATGCAAACGGGTTAAATAGGGAAAAGAGACAATTCACCTCCTCGTTAAATTATTAAAAAATTGTCTGCGTATTTGTTTTCTATATATTTTCAGTTTTACCTGCAGTACATAATGAAATTTTTAAATATTAAACCAGCTTTAATCCCGGGACGGTTATTGGTTTTTTGATTTTAAGTAGAAGGAGAAAACCCAAAAGAAAATCATTCAAGCAACACATTTGCAGTTATGAAAATCGGCATACCTGGCGGGATTTAACCTGTGTTTTTCTTATGGCTTGTGGAGTGAAATGTTGTTGAATTGTCCTTCTTAATAGCTCCTTGGTTGGGACATTATAGAAAAATAATTTACTTTTCCTTACGGGCATATTTTAAAGGAAGGAATTAAAACCCTTCAATATAGTTTTAGGTATTCTTCCCCGAGATAAATAAGCCAATAAAGGAATGAGAAGCGGGGATAGTTACCGGGTTTCCGGAAATGTATATAAAACGGAAAGAGTCAGTCCGCCAGAGCAGTTTAAGGGGGAAAATCCCTTACTGGATAAGGGCAGTTTTAGCAAGCAGTTTTTCCCAATCTTTGGAGCACAAGCTTGATCCTCGGAGCTAAAATAAAAAAAAGAAATGACAGCTCCCCCCACTTTCTTTATCATTGTTCCGCGGTCAGGTCTTGTAAGGTTAATCAATTGAAATTAACCTATATTTCAAAGGAAGATAAGGCTAAGCTTTTTAAGGTTCACAATTTGCCGTTTATATCTTTATCATTCTCTAAGGGCTGTAATCAGGAGATTTTCTGTATTGTCACTTTTAAACTTTCTGTTCAATCCAATTACAATGGATCCTTGCTATTTATGATCCATTAAGAACTAATAATGATCTCTGGGAAAAAAGAATATTTGCTGAAATAGTGATTAAGTTTTTTGCATCTTGGAAAGGCAGCCCATTAAGGAAGGTACCGGTTGGTTCAAATATTGGAGAAAAGAGACGAACTATTTCTTTTCCAGAAAAGGATTGGGGGTTTCTAAACTATGGCTTAGCTCCTTCCAGTTTTAGCCTTTTTCTTCAAAACAACAGGCAAATTGAAGTTCATTTTTGGCAATAATTCTGGAGTTTATATAGATTATTTTTTATTACGGGATAAAGGACTGTCTTCTTTTCAGGACTTACTTTAAATCTGCCCTGAAAAGTGGAGGGGAAATCAGGGATAAGAATAGTAAAAAAATGGTGGCTTAATTCTGCCACTGCCTTATCCTTGGTCCAAAAGAATAGAAACATGAGAACAGAGGGGAAACAGCGGTTTTTACTGAATAAGAACTCTGTCCTTCAAAAAAGGAGTTAAACCAGTTATTAGAAAAACAAGTTACTGGCAAAAAAGAAAACGGGTTGCACTGAGGAATTACCACCAAAAACAGTTGGCAATTGGCCTGTAATATGTTAAAGTAACAGCAGTAAGGTTCCCGGGGTATTAAGGGGGAGCAGGAAAAGAAAAAATTGTTTTTTTTCCGGTAGAACCACCGGTCCAGGAGCAAAAAATTAATTTTGCAGTTCAGGGATTGTTTTTTTCTTTTTGGTAGTATTGGGGAAAAAGAAAAGGGAATTGTATAAGGGACGAATTAAAACTAAAATCTCCCCGCCCTGCCCCCTGAGTACTGAGAATTACAGGCAATCTATATTTGTTTCCATCACAGATCAAAAATTCCCCTACATATTATATATGAATTTTCCCCCCCCCCTTCCATTAATGAATAATCCTAATTTTATCTTTATTGCTTTTAGAATGAGGACACTCTGTATATTGGGGTTACCAATTTTTGTCCGATGTAAATCAGAGAGAGCTTAGTACCTTTTCCAGCCTGTTCTCGATAGCCCAAGGAAAAAGGGATCCAGTTCAACCTTCCCGGAAGAGTTGAAGCGGTCTCTTGCTTATTTACCAAACCCGAGGTTAAAAAGGTAAGCTTTTCTAATGATAGACTTTCCTCTTATTGATATTAGAAACAGCCAGCCATAGTAATTAACCTCAGGAGTAGAGGGTGCTTTTTTCTTTTGAAAATAATGGACCAATAATCATTTACCAAGGGGTAGTTTTCTTTTAACCAGGGGTTTTTATTATCGGGAGTTGGGACGATATTTTTTTCGGGATCCGCGGATTAATGGAGTTCAGGGAAACCTTCAGGTATTTACTTCGATTTTTCTAATTAGACTTCCATGCCGGAACGGCACCAGCAGAAGGATGAAAATGGGTTCATGTCTAATACCTTAATTGTTCGGCTGGTGGAGGAGGTCGTACAAACTATGGTGCCGTAGAGC
>PWGV01000192.1 GCA_003554585.1 Halobacteroidaceae bacterium
ATTAGGGAAGCTTGTTGGGTGAGGCTCCTTAATGAACACAGGCTGCTGCCCGGAAACGTCCAGAGACGCCAATGGGTAGAACAGGCATGATCGAGTTAAGGTCTGCCTAAGGCAGCTGACCTGATAATAGGGTCTACGTCATTAAGTGCCAAAGCCTTGATGAAGAGCTGATTTTTCATTCTGGTTTCTTTACCTGTGGAATGGATAATTGGTGCGGCTCTTCGGAGCCGTTTTTTAATTGGGGAAAGAGGGGGTGGTTTTCCTGGTTGAGGACCCTGGAAATAAAGAGAAAAAATCGATGAAAAAGAAAAGGAGGTTTTGCCAATGGTTCAAATCATGGAAAACATCAAAACCCTCATTGAGAAAAAGGATTTAACAAAGTTAAACAAAGTTTTGCAGGAAGTTGACTTGATGACAATAGTTGCCCTCCTGGAAGAATTCCGGGAAGAAGATAGAAAAGAAGAAATGGGGCTAATTTTTAGGCTCCTGGAAAAAGAAAAATCTATTGAAGTTTTTGATCGGCTTTCTTTTCCCTTCCAGGAAGTTTTGATAGATTCTCTTGCCGATGATAAAGTAAATGAGATTATATCAGAGATGGAGCCTGACGACCGGGCCAGAATTCTTGATGAACTCCCGGCAAGAGTTGCCAAGAAACTGTTGAATGCTCTGGACAAGGACGAGAGGAAAAAAACTGCGAATCTATTGGGTTATGCTCCAGAAACAGCCGGGCGGATAATGAACCCGGAATATACCCGCCTGCGGGATAACGAAACCGCAGGAGAGGGACTGGAAAAAATAAAAAAAATAGCGGAAGATCGGGAAATAATTTATACTATTTATGTTACCGATGAGGAAAGAAAACTCCGGGGAGTTCTTTCTTTGCGGGAACTTCTCCGTGCTGATCCTCAAGAAAAAATTGGGGATATTATGCACGAAGATGTTATCAGTGTAACTACTGATACTGACCAGGAAGAGGTCGCTCGGCTGCTCCAGGAAAGAGATTTGATTGCAATTCCGGTTGTTGATAGGGAACACCGCCTGGTGGGGATTGTAACTTTTGACGATGCGATGGATATTATTGAAGAAGAAACAACCGAGGATATTTTTCAAACCGCGGGTCTAATTCCCCGGAGGGAATCAGACCGCAGCGAACGCCTCATTTCCGGGCCGATTTTTCACAGCTGGAAGGTCAGGCTTCCCTTTTTGATTATTACCATGATTGGGGGTTTGCTGGCAGGAGTTGTTATTGATTCTTTTGAGGCTTCTCTGCAGGCAGTAACCGCCCTGGCTGTCTTTATTCCGGTTATAATGGATATGGGAGGAAATATTGGGACCCAGTCTTCCACAATTTTTACCCGGGCCCTTGTTCTGGGCCAGATTGACACCAAGCGGTTTTTAAAGCACCTGGCCCGGGAGATCTGGGTGGGTGCCAGCATGGGCTTGTTGCTGGGGATAATTGTTTTTGCCATAACCAGTTTCTGGCAGGGAATTGCCCAGCTGGGCCTGGTTGTTTCCCTTGCCCTGTTTCTAACCCTGACCCTTGCTACCGGGCTGGGCTTTATTGTCCCTTACGTCCTTTATAAGTTCGGGATGGATCAGGCAGCCGGTTCAGTTCCGTTTATCACAACTATCAAGGATATTTCTGGCCTTTTGATTTATTTTGTCCTGGCCAATCAATTCCTGGGTTACCTGATGTAGGGGAAAAAGAATTTCCCCTTGCCTATAGCCCATTCCTGTATTATAATAATAAAAAGTGGTAAAACAATGATCGGAGCCAAGTAAGGTGAAACTCCAGTTACAGAGAGCTGCCGGGAGGTGGAAGGTGGCCTGGAGAACCCTGAAATCCACTCCGGGAGTGTGCGTTGCACCGGGTAGTTCCGTTAAAGACTCAAAAGAGGGTGTTTGCCAACTGGGGTGGCACCGCGGGAGATTAACCTCTCGTCCCCTTGCCGGGGATGGGAGGTTTTTTATATTTAAAAACTAGGAGGGATAGCATGCTTGACCATCGGTTGTTGAGAGAAAACCTGGAGGAATGCGCCCGCCGCTTAAAAATTAAAGATCCAGAACTGGACCTGACTCCTTTTACAGAAATGGATCAGAAAAGGCGGGATTTATTACAGGAGGAGGAAACCTTAAAACAGAAAAGGAACCAGGTTTCCCAGGAAATTGCCCGGGCTAAAAGAGAGGGAGAGAGTGCAGAAGAACAAATCTCCAAAATGCAAAAAGTTGCTTCCCGGATCAAGGAACTTGAAGAAGAGAGGAAAGCCACAGAACAGAAATGGCAGGATTTCCTGGAAAGAATTCCCAATCTGCCAATAGAAGGAGTTCCTCCCGGAAAAGACGAAGAAGAAAATAAAGAAGTAAAACGCTGGGGTGAACCCACCAGCTTTGAGTTTGATCCGCTTCCTCACTGGGATCTGGGTGAAAACCTGGATATTATTGATGTAAAAAGAGGAGCAAAGGTTGCCGGGAGCAGATTTTACTTCATGAAGAATGAAGGAGCTCTCCTGGAGAGAGCCCTGACCAATTTTTTCCTGGATTTTCACACTCAAAACCACTCCTACAGAGAACTTGTCCCCCCTTTTATGGCCAATCCCGACAGCCTTTATGGTGTGGGACAATTACCGAAATTCAAAGAAGACATGTTCAGGGGGGAAAACAACGGTTTTTACCTTATCCCGACTGCCGAAGTTCCCCTGACCAACCTACACCGGGATGAAATACTGGAGGAGGAAGAATTACCGGTAAAAATCTGCTCCTACAGTCCCTGCTTCAGGGCGGAAGCGGGAGCTCACGGAAGGGATACCCGGGGAATTATTCGCCAGCACCAGTTCAACAAGGTGGAGCTGGTAAACCTGGTTCACCCGGATAAATCTTTTGAACAACTGGAGATTTTGGTTAGTGAAGCGGAGAAAATGCTTGAACTACTGGAACTTCCCTACCGCAGGGTAATTCTTTGCGGAGGGGATCTTGGTTTTTCCGCGGCTTTTACCTATGACCTCGAGGTCTGGTTGCCCAGTTCGGATAAGTACCGGGAAATCAGCTCCTGCAGTAATTTTACAGATTTCCAGGCCCGGCGCATTGGACTGCGTTTCCGCCCGGGAGAAGGAGGAAAGTCTCGCTTTCTTCATACCCTTAACGGTTCCGGTCTGGCAGTTGGCAGGACAGTAGCGGCGATTATTGAAAATTGTCAGGATAGTAAAGGTCGGGTTCATATTCCCAAGATTCTAAGGAATTATATGGGGGGGTTAGAGTACATTGGATAAATCCCACGGAGGAGTACCGATGTTGGGGTATCAAAAAGTCCTTGCCCATCTCCGCAGGAACAAGAGAGAACATCTTAAACTATTGCAGAGGCTGGTTGCTCAACCCAGTATAAGCGCCCAGAATGAAGGGGTCAGGGAATGTGCGGATCTCCTGGTTAATATTATGGAGGACCTGGGCATTCCGGCTCGGACTTATGAAACAACTGGACATCCGGTGGTGTATGGGGAAATAGGAGAGGGAGATTTTACGGTATTATTTTACGGGCATTATGATGTCCAGCCGCCAGAACCCCTGGAGGCCTGGACTTCCCCACCCTTTAAACCGACGGTTCGTAACGGCCGCCTTTACGGAAGAGGTACTGGAGATAACAAGGGGCAGCTGTTATGCCACCTTCTGGGGGTTCATTCTTATCTCCAGGTGCTGGGGGAACTGCCCATAAAAATTAAGTTTGTCTTTGAGGGAGAAGAAGAAAGCGGCAGCCCATACCTGGCTGATTTTGTCTCCGAGCATCAGGAACTTTTAAAAGCAGACCTGGCCTATACTTCCGATGGGCCCCTGCACGAAAGTGGAGCGCCTGCAATTTACTACGGAGTTCGGGGAATGCTTGGCCTGGAAATAAGCCTGGAGACAGCCAACTGGGATAACCACTCGGGTAACAAGGGTGGGGTAATCCCCAGTGCAGCCTGGGAACTGGTAAGGATTCTCTCTTCCATGAAGGATGAGAATGAGAGGGTTCAGGTTGCCGGTTTTTACGAACAGGTCAGGGAACCATCTGGCAAGGACCTGGAATTGATCGAGAACCTGGAATACCACCCCTGGCAAATTGCCAAAAACTTTGGCGTTAAGAAAATTGAGATGGAAAAAGAAGATTTCTATAGGCGCCTGACCCTGGAGCCAACCATGACCATCAATGGTTTAACCAGCGGCTATCAGGGCAAAGGAACCAAGACCATAATTCCCGCCAGGGCCAGCGCCAAGATGGACTGCCGCCTGGTAGCAGATCAGGACCCGGAAATGGTCTTCGCGGCAATAAAACACCACGTGGAAAAAATGAATCCCGACGCAGAAGTCGTCCAGCAGGGATATATGCACCCTTCCCGGACTGATCCCGCCCTTCCGGTATCAGAAAAAGTCCTCAAAGCAGCCCAGACCGCAACGGGGAAAAAACCGGTTGCCCTACCGGCAACGGGAGGTAGCCTTCCCGATTACGTCTGGACCAAAATTTTGGGAGTTCCATCGATAATAGTGCCCTATGCCAATGCCGATGAAGCAAACCATGCTCCTAATGAGAACCTGGACCTGGAGTGTTTTTACCAGGGGATTGAAATATCAGCAAGGGCCATATATGAATTGAGCAAAAAATAGGAAAAAGCCGGCGGTAAGCCGGCTTTTTTGCTTTTGGAAGCTCTTTAATCTGTTTTTTCTTTTAATTTTTTCAAAAGCCTGGGGATTATCTCGTACCAGTCTCCGACAATCCCGATATCGGCAATGGAAAAGATGGGAGCGGAAGGGTCCGTATTGATTGCTATAATGGTTTCTGATTCTTTCATACCCGCCTTGTGCTGGGGTGCTCCGGAAATACCGCAGGCAATATAAAGGCGGGGTTTTACCCGGTGGCCGCTGTAGCCAACCTGGTAGGCTTTGGGAACGAAACCTGCATCCACCACATCCCGGGAAGCGCCAATGGTCCCCCCTAAAGCCTCGGCCATTTCTTTTAAGATGTCAAAATCCCGGGCGTTTTTAACCCCACGGCCCCCGGCTACAACAACTTCTGCCTCGGAAATGTTGGCCTCCTGCCGGGTAATTTGTTCCAGAATTTCCACTCTGTTTTGCTGGGAAACAAAGGGTTCCTTTAATATAATTTTCCCTTCTCGAGCGGATACGGGTTCTGGCTTGGGAAACTCCCGGTAGCGGATTGTGGCCATCTGGGGGTAGGTTTTGGTCTTAATGTGGGCCAGGATGTTTTCGGTAAAAGCAGGCCGAATCTGGACTAACTTCCCGTCCTCATCGATCTGCAGGTCCGTGCAGTCGGCAGTAAGCCCGGTATCGAGGGCTGCTGCTATCCGGGGAGCCAGAGAGCGGCCGAAGGTGGTAGCACCGATTAAAACGATTGCGGGTTTTATTTCCTTCAGGAGGGGAACAATATTTTCTTTGTAAATCAGTTCGTCGGGAAGGTTAAATATTTCTCCTCTTAGGTGAAAAACTTTCTCCGCTCCGCGCTCAATCAACCCCTGAACATCGGTATTTTCTGGCCCCAAAACCAGGGCCATTATTTCCTGGGGATTATCCCGAGCCAGTTCTACTGCCTTCCCCAGGAGTTCGTGGGCAACAGGATGAACTTTACCCGCCTGCTGTTCTGCTATAACAACAATCCCTTTATATTCAGTCATTTTCACGATTGCCTCCTGTAAGCCGTTTTTCCCGGATGTTATTTTCTACCGCGCTTAAAGCCGCTTCAAGTTCTTCTTCAGAAAACATCTGGCCTCTTCGTTCGGGGGGAGGGGGAATGGTTATCTTTTTAACCTGGGTTGGAGAGCCTTTAAGGCCGATTTGTTCGGGTTTTAAAATATCAGAAAAAGCGGCATATTCCCACCTGGAAATTTGCACTTCTCTTGCTTTCATTTTGGCTCTTAATTCCGGCAAGCGGGGAAAATTAATATCCTTGGTTACGGTTATTAAGCCGGGCAGGTGCATCCGTTTGCGGTAACTCCCCTCCCAGATATTGCAGGTTACCGTAAGACTGGAAGTGTCAACTTCATCAAGGGCGGTAACATATGCGACGTGGGGGATATCAAGGTATTCGGCAGTCTGAGGTCCTACCTGGGCTGTATCCCCGTCAACAGTCATTTCACCGGCGATAACCAGGTCAAAGGGGGCCAGTTTTTTTATGGCGTGGGCCAGGGTGAAGGAAGTTGCCCTGGTATCAGCCCCGGCAAACTTGCCGTCGCTGAGAAGGATGCCGCGGTCCGCTCCCCGGGCAACAGCTTCCCGCAGGGTTTTATCAGCCCGGGGCGGTCCCATGCTCAGGGCGATTATTTCCCCACCAATTTTTTCTTTGATCTGGACAGCCGTTTCCAGGGCATTAAGGTCGAAGGGGTTAATTTCAACCCCTGCCGATTTACGATCAATTACACCTTTCTCGGAATCAAATTCAACCCGATCCATTTCGGGAACCTGTTTGATTAATACAATAATCCGCAAGTTGGTTGACCTCCCAGCAATAAGTTAAATGAAATAGAAACAAAACTATAATTAAGAAATTAATAACCCACTCAATATTTTTCTATTGATCATTTGCCTTTTCCTCTTTATTTTTCTCGGATCGAAGGAAAAACTGGTTTACAAACCCCTGGCTGCAAGGAGTTTTAAAAAGTCTTCCCCTTTATCAGAGGGCATGATTTTCATCTGGAGGGGAAACCCCTTCGCAGCTATGGCCCTGTAAATTTCGGCCTGGCCGGGAGTTACCCAGATAAACCTGTTGATTTTAACCGGCCTGGTCCCCCCGATTATTACCTGGTTGCCAACGATAATCTCCTGGGGAGTTACCCCCTGCTCAATTAAAGCCAGGGCGTCGGCAGGAAACCTGGCAATAATCATAATTCTTTCCTTTTGCCCTTTTTCTGTTTTTAGATATTCGAGAGCTTTTTCAATTTCTAAGACCAGGGTCTTGATATCGGGAGGGATATTGGAAAAAAGCGGCTTCTGAACCTGGTAATAAAGGGTGGTCTGCAGGTTTCTTGCCTTGAGTGCTCGGGAATATAACTGACTTAAAATCGGATCCCGGGCAACTTTGTCATTAACCACCAGGAGAAGGTCTGGCTGGAGATAACCCAACCAGGAGGCAGTCGCCTGGCCGTGAATTAAGCGGTTGTCAATTCTCATGTGAATTACGGGCATAATAATCCCCTCCGTATAAGAGAATTCGAGAATAATTTTTGCTTTCCTCTTAACGAGGGATCTTCCCATTTGTAGTAAAGCAAAGAAAGCCCATCAAGGGAAATTAACAACCCTGTAGAAGTTTATTAAAATAAAGAAAAAATGGTTCCGGTTTAACTTTCTATAGTTATCCTCCGAAATTAAAAACCGTGAGGCTGGGAGGCACAGAGATGAGTTTACTTATTTTGGATACAACTGAAGAGAGGATGAAACTGAGCCAGGAAATTTTTGAACGCCAGTTTGCCCGGGATAGGAAAATGGAGAAGGAATATAGTAACTATCGAAAACGGATGATGTTAAAAGACATTAATTATAACCTGGAAACACTTGAGGTAGCTGCGAAACTTGATTCTGACCAGATTATTTCCGATTACGCCCGCTGGTTATTCCAATTACTGGCTTTCCGGATGAAAGACCTTGGCGAGGAGAGAGTCCGGGCACAGATGACCTCTCACTACGAGATTTTAAAAGAAGTCTTTAAGGAAAAGGTTCAGGGAGAAGAAAAGGATAAAATATTTAGATTACTGGATAAAGCGATTGAAGTTACCAGGGAAACACCGGTTGAATATGAAAATGATGAGGATTTTTCCCGGGGGAAGATAGGAAGAATTAGAGAACGTTTTTTGCAGCTTCTTCTAAAGCCTGATAAACAGGAAGCCCGCCGCGAAATCGAAAGTTCCCTGGAAAAAGGCCTTGAGCTGGAAGATGTATACCTGAAGATATTCCAAAGGGTTCTGCTTAAAATTGGTGAACTCTGGCATCGGGGTAAGATCAGTGTTGCCCAGGAGCATTTCTGCACAGCTTTAATCCAGAATATTATGGCTGGACTGTATCCCAGGATTTTTTCCCGTCCCAGGATTGACCGCAGGGTTTTGGCTTGCTGTATCGGGAATGAACTGCATGAAATGGCTCCCCGCATGGTCTGCGATATCCTGGAGATGAAGGGCTGGGACAGTCTCTACCTAGGAGCAGGAGTACCCCGGGATAGTTTATTGGATTCCCTGGAAGAACACCGGCCCGACCTGCTGGTTCTTTCAGTAACCATGCCCATTTATTTAGATCAATGCAGGGAGGTAATTTCTGACCTGAAAAACAGGGAAGAGAAACTAAAAACCCTGATTGCTGTTGGCGGGCGGGCCTTTTCCCTTGCGCCCCACCTGCCAGCAGAGTGGGGAGCAGATGTTTATGCTCAGGATGGAATTGAACTGGCTGAATGGGCGAAAAAAAGTCTGTCCAGAAGTAATAGGCTTGAGTAAAGCAGGAGGAGAAAAAAATGGCTAATTTTCTGGTTCTTTTTGATTCCCGCGGAACAATTGAAGAAGTAAAATGGACCACTGATTCCCAGCTCATATTCAGGGGGCAATCCCTGGAGGTCTTGCTGGAAAAAGATAAAGCAGCGGAAATTAAAAATTTTCTCGAAACTTCCCCTGCGAACAATCTGCAACAGCGGACCCTCCAGTTAAAAAAAGGATCAAATTATGTCCAGGTCTCTCTGTACCTGATAAAGATACAGAACAAAAACCTGGGAATTGGTATTTCGGGTAAAAGAGCGGAAGAACCGGTAATTGAGGAGTTACTAAAGGCATATAACGAACTTTTCAATGAACTCCGCAGGGAGATCAAGAAAAACTCCCAGAGTGGAGAGGAGAGGGTCCAGGAGCAATTTGAAGAACTGCAGAAGCTCAATAATGAGCTGAACAATACCAGGAGGAAAATTGAAAAAGCAAATATCAACCTGCAGCAGCTGAACCGCAACCTGCAGACAAAACTTATGAAAGATCCCCTTACCGGATTGGTGGGCAGGTACCAGTTCTGGATTGGAATAAGGGGGATGATAGACAATGACCCGGAGAAAATGGGCATCTTTGTATATATTGATGTAGATGATTTTAAGGAAATAAACGACACCTTTGGCCACGTTGGCGGGGACCAGTTTTTGATTGAAATTGGAGAAAGGTTAAAAGCGATACCCTTCGAGGACAGCATGAAAATAAGGATTTCTGGGGATGAATTCGGGATATATATCCACGGATTGGAAAGGGTAGAAGAAAGGGATTTCCAAAAGATCTGGGAAGAAATTGAAAAATATTTGCTGGCTGAACCGGTAATGTTTAACCAGATTCCCATTACCGTCTCTATTAGTGCCGGCATGGCAGTTTATGGTGCGGATACCGGGGAAATAGAAGAACTGATAGAGTATGCTGACTTTGCAATGTACAGAGCAAAAAACGAAGGGAAAACCAGCTACCGGAAATTTAACCAAAAAGAATTTGAAGCAAAACGGTTGATGAAAGAACAGAGCAGGGCAGTAAAGGAAGTCCTCGAAAAAAGGGATCTCTATCACGTCTACCAGCCCATTTTTTCAGCGGTTAATGGAAGAATTTTTGGCTATGCTGCTTTAATGAGGACAAATAATGATTACTTCCGGGATACCAGGGATTTAATTGAGAACGCTTTCCGGGAGAATCTGTATATTGAATTGGACCTGCTTAGTTTTGAAAAATTGTTCCAGGAAAAAGAACTTTCCGACCAGTTAGGAGAAAAAATGCTTTTTGTTTCCCATGGCCCCTATTCTTTCCAGCAGAATCAAGCCATAAAAAGTAGAAAGGCGGGGCTGGTTAAGAACAACCTGATCCTGGAAATTGTCGAGGCCCAGATGGTAAAACCGGAATTTATAAGCCGGATAATCAGGAATGGGAAAAAATATGGATTTAGGGTTTCGGTGAGCAATTTTGCCTCTGGTGATTTTGATGATCTGGGCATACTGGCAACTTCTCCGGCCTTTATAAAAATAGGGCGGGAAATAACCGAAAATCTTCCTCGGAACCGGGAACTGCAGGAAAAAATAAAGCGAATTGTTGGTTATGCTCATAGCCAGGGGACCCGGGTTATCCTTGAAGGAATTGAAACACGAGAAGAAATGGAAACAGGTATCCGCTTGAATTTTGATTTCCTCCAGGGTTTTTATCTGGCTTCTCCAAAAAGAGAACTGCCCCGGGAGATGGAAAAAACAACCAGGGCTATTCTTTCTGGGAAGAAAGGGAGCGAGAGAAAGTAAAAAAAAGAAATTAAAGGTTTGGATAACTCAATAGCCTTGAATTCTCCAGGTGGCTTCAGAAGGAGCCACTTTTTAGGTTTCATCTGCTAAAAAAACCAAAGGGAAAAGCAGGAGAAAAACACCGAAACAATAATTATATTGTCCTTTTAAAGGACTAATGTTAAAAAGGGTAGAAATTAAAAAGTACGATCGTTTAAGTTTGTGGAAAAAACTTTTTCTTCCAGGAAAATTTAAAGGAGAGAAAAAAATGAATAAACCGTTCTTAATTATCCTTGTTTTAGTTTCCTTGGTCGTTCTAATTGGAGGCCGTATCCAGGCGATCGGAGCAGATATTCCTGACACTAAAGACCATCCCCTGGTTTCGCGCTATTCGGGTTCCATTATATTTGGCTACGAAGAGATTGCTTTTGAGGAATATATTCTTGTTCTGGGAAAGGTAAACCGGGAACTGGACGATCTGGACGATGTTCCCCATCCGGGCTACTACGTGGGCAGGACCCTTTTCATTCCAACAGAATTTAAAACCCTGGAAGGGAAGATAACCAAAATTACCTACCTTGTCCCGGAAGGTCGCTCTTCCCTGGAAATATTTCGCAATTACGAAAATGAATTAATTAATGCTGGTTTTGAAACTCTTTTTTCGGGTGATCGGGAAGAAGCTGGTAATTTTGGCGACTGGTACGGGGGTTATTATCCTTTCCAAATTCCCCTATCAGGGGTTAGGACCGTTTCCCGCGGAGATTACTTAAGATCAAGCAATGACCCGCGCCTTTTGACAGGCGTTTTACGTCGGGCAGAAGGAGATATATATGTTTCCCTTTATGTGCACAATGGGGGCATTACCCAGCCGGCTCATTCTGCCCTGGGAAAAGTCCAGCTGGATATAATTGAAGTTGCTCCAATGGAGGAAGGTTTGGTAAGTGTTGATAGTATGTATGAAGGAATAGAGAGGGAGGGGTCAATTGCAATCTATGGGATTGAATTTGGTTTTGATAGTGCTGAAATTGAAGAGGCATCAGAACCGGTTCTTACAGAAATTCGAAATCTCCTGAATGAATTCCCGCGCTTAAAGCTTTATGTTGTTGGGCACACCGATGATACTGGCTCCCTGGAATATAACATTGGCTTATCTGAAAGGCGAGCCCAGGCAGTTGTTGATTACCTTGTAAATATTTTTGGGGTTTCTCCAGACCGTTTAATAGCCCGGGGGGTTGGTCCGCTGGCACCGGTGGCTTCCAATGAAACCGAGGCTGGCAGAGCAAAAAACAGGAGAGTTGAACTGGTCAAACAACTCGAGTAGGAAGTCCTGGGGAATTCTGGCTTTTAAATAAAAACCCTAAAAAAAGGATAAGAAAGGTGGGAGGGTTTGTTGAAAAGGGGCAGAGAGATTGGGGTTTTTCTTTTATTAGTTATAATTTTTTCTCTCTTTTTGGCAGGGTGTGCAAAAAAAGGTGATGGAATTACTCCGGCAACGGCAATTAATTTTTCCGTTGGGGAAATAAATTTTGCTCTCCGCTATGCCCCTCCCTCTACTTTCCCCACCGGGGTGGATGATGATGGCGAAGGCAAGGTGGAAAAAGGTTTTTGGATCAGCGAAACCCTTGTTCCCTATGAGCTCTGGTATGAACTGCGCCTCTGGGCAGAGAACAATGGATACAGGTTTGGCAGGATCGGAAACGAAGGGGGGCGTTTGGGCAGTTTTGGCAGGGAACCTTCAGAGAGTAGAAAACATCCTGTAACCAGAATTACCTGGTATGATGCAATAGCCTGGTGCAATGCTCTTTCCGAGTACCTGGGCTATACCCCGCTCTATACCCGGGAGGGTGAAGTTTACAGAGATTCCAGGAACAGGTACCCCGAGGAAGAAATAATAACCGGTTCGGGGGAAGGGTTTCGTCTGCCAACCAACCTTGAATGGGAACTTGCTGCTCGCTATAAGGGTTCTGATAATTCTCACGGAGCAATTGAATATCCTGCTGGGAGCGGCCAGTACTGGACCCCAGGTAATTATGCCAGTGGGGCAGCAGGCCCTTATGCCGACGAGGAAGCCACAAAGGCCGCCGCCTGGTATAACAGGAACAGTTCAATTGAAGCAGGAGGGTTGACCACGCATGATGTTGGTTTGAAACCTGCTGCAGGAAACAGTTTAAATCTCTATGACATGAGCGGGAACTGTTACGAAATAATGGATTCCCCCCGGGGAGTTTACAGGGGGGGATGTTATTACCGGGGCGGCGATGTCCTGAGAGTAGGCTTTATACCCAGTGGAACCGTTAGCCCGGGTAATTCTTATCCGAACCTGAGTTTTCGTCCAATCCTGGCCAGCGATAGTGCAGACCATCCCAAAACCGCAGCAGGAAAAACCCCTACAAATATTGTTAAAGCACAGTCGATCGGTTCACCGATGAATACCGGGGCTGGTTCCGGAGGAGAAAACGGAGATGGAGATTTTACCGTAGGCAGCCTGGTCGAGGTTGAGTGGCAGGGAACCTGGTACGACGCCCGGGTTTTAGAAGTTGACGGCAACCGTTATTATATTACCTATATCGGCTATGATAGTTCCTGGGATGAGTGGGTTGGTGCCTCGAGAATTCGTGCCCCAAGCTCACAGCTAGTTATTATTTCTGTTCCCCAGTTGAATGTTTCCCTTGATGAACAAATTCCCCGGGAAAATAGGAATCTTCCGGAAACAGTTCAAGTAATGTTGAGTAATAATTCCCGGATTAATATTGAGGTTGAGTGGGACGATTCCATTCTTGAGGAGGCCGGTCCCGGCGAATACGAATTGACCGGAGATTTTGTAAACCTGCCGGGAAATGTTATCAATCCCAGTAATTTTCAGGCAAGCCTGCGGGTAAGAGTTCGCGAGGAAGATGGGCCTCTTTCAGTGCTCCGCATGGAAGGACAAACCCGCATCGAGGAGTTATTGTTTTACATTGACCACGATGACGGTCTGAAGGGTTTTTACTTCGGGACAACACCCCCGATTGATTTAACCCACGTGATTGTTGAGGATAACAGGGTATTCCAGGCCATGGTTATTTATAACGCTGGAATGACTCCCATTCAGTGGGTTTTTCCTGACCTGACGATTCAGGCAATGAAGCCCCGCAATGACCCTTTTAATCCCGCCGAGGCAATCCACATCTTTTTGCTGGAGTCGGAAAGGGTAGAATTTACTTTTGATATTCGCCTGAACATGGAAATCGGCCTGCTCCTGGATCGCCTTCCCCATGTTTTTGGGCAAGAATTAACAGAAGAAGCCAAAGCTTTGAAAAGGGTCCTGGGAGAGATGGGAATGCTGGGCAGAACTGTGTCCCAGGTGGCAGCAAGTGCAAGTTCACCTGAAGAAGTTGCTTACGCATCTTTTTTATCCGTTGCGGGAACAGCAGTCAGGATTTTAGACCAACTTGAAGCAATTGGGGGTCCGGAGACTGCCTCTTCAGGTTCTTTCCAGGTTCAACCTGCCCATTTTTCTGGCCCAGGGAGCATTTTGTTTGCTTCTGATTCCGAACGAATCAGGAGAGAAGTCGCTAAAAGGCTTTTTAAGATTGTTAAATTTAAGCAGGGAGGAACTGTAATTCAAATGTTCTCCTATCTTTATCGCCTGTCCAGCGGTTATTACGATGGCCTGGATATTGAAGGTCCTGCAGTAAGCATGCTTTTGTGCAAGGGTCAATCCTCTGTTCCCAACGTTTGCCATGAATTTTATATCCCTAACATTCCCGGAGAACTCAGCCGTTGCGTAAAGCTCTGCTTTGCAACCCTTGCCTGTTTTACTGATATCTGCCAGCCCATGATGTTTTCTGTGGAGGATGCCAAAAAGCTCAGGCAACCCTGAGGAAAAGTGGAGAAAAAAATTCTCCCACCTTTGGGGTGGTTGAAGTTTGTTAAATGGTCTTTCCCAAATTACCGGGAGATTGTAAAAGGAGATGGAATAAAAATCGCTCCATTAAATCCGGTTTACCCCGGCTTTAATGGAGCGAAAATTTTTCGGGGCTACTTAAAACAAAACCAGTTTCCAACAGGATAGTTAAGGGGAATTTTAAGAAAGCTTTAAATTAATTTTATTTAAATTTTATGTTTTTATGCTATGTTAAAAGAAAAGAAAAAAAGGGAAAATTAGGAATTGGTTTTTTGCCAGGAAAATTAGCGTAGCCTTGCTTATTCAGAGGAAAACCCTGTAAAATTACCAGATTGAAAACTGGAACGACCGGATTGAGGAGAACTATCATAAGGCAATATCCTCGGGTGGAAAAATCAGCTCAAACCACCGGGGATGATTAATCTGGAGGTGTTTATATGAAGTGGAAACAGGCAAGCGTCTTTTTCTTTCTGGTATTCATCGGCCTGTTAGTTGTGGGATGTATTTCTGATCAGGAAATCCCTTCAACCTCCTACAGTGTTGGTGATGTGGAATTTAAGTTAAGAGAAGCCCCCGCGTCTTCTTTTCCAACTGGAGTAGAAAACGATGGTGAGGCCAGAGTAGATTATCCTTTCTGGGTGGGAGAAACTCCGGTTACCTATCAGCTCTGGTTTGAAGTCCGGGAGTGGGCAGAGGAAAAAGGTTATGTTTTTGATAATCTGGGCCGGGAAGGAAACTCCGGCCGGACCGGTCGAGAACCTTCAGAGGACAAAATGCACCCGGTTACAAATATGAACTTATTTGATGCAATGGTCTGGTGCAATGCCCTCTCGGAATATTTTGATTACGAGCCGGTATACACCAGTGCTGGTGAGGTCTATCGGGATTCAAGTAACAGGGAGGCAGGAGATAGGGTGTCAGTAAGGAATACCGAGGGGTTTCGTCTGCCCTTTCCGGAAGAGTGGGAACTGGCGGCCCGCTACCAGGGAGAAGATAATTCTCATGGTGCAATTGAATATCCGGAGGGGAGCGGCCAGTACTGGACTCCGGGAAATTATGCCAGCGGGGCAACTGGCCCTTATACTGACGAAGAAGCCACTCTCGCAGCAGCGTGGTTTAATGTAAACAGCGCTCTAGAGGGTGAAAATCCATCCACACAGCCTGTTGGGCAGAAACCCAAAGAAGGCAATGCTCTTCAGGTCTATGATATGAGCGGAAATGTTTTTGAGTGGACTTACACCAACCGTGTTGGGTATCCAACTATCCCGGGAGGTTCTTATCACTGGGGAGCTGAGTTTTTGCAGATTGGTGACCGCTGTCCCCGGGATAACCAATCCAAAACTCAAAACTTCATCAATGTGGGCCTGCGAATTTTTAAATATAAAGAGGTACCTCCCCCCGGAGAGGGTCCGGAGACGGCTAGAGAACTGGAGTTTGCTCCGGGAAGTTTTGTTGAAGCTTTCTGGCGGGACGATATCTGGTTAAACGCCCGGGTTCTGGAAGCTGAAGAAAGATTTTACCGGGTAAGATACGACTACCTGGGACCCTCAGGGGATACCTGGCTTTTGAGCTCGTATGTCCGGGAGAGAGAGGATGAGCCGATAATTTCCCAGATCGAACGAAAAGTTCTTTCTTTGCCCCCGGACTTTACCATGGCCGATGTCCTGCTTCCGGAGGAAGTAGAGGTTACCCTGGAGGATGGTACGGTTTTTAATTCTCCGGTGGAGTGGGATACTACCGGTTTAGAAACATTCGAGGGCTATGAAATGGAAGTGGGAGGAAGGTTAGTTGATTTACCAGGAAACCTGCTCAATCCTGAGGAAATTCAGCCCCGGGCCCTGGTTCAGGTCCGGGATGAAGAAGAAGGGCCCGTTTCTTTTCTGCGCCTGGGAGAGAATACAGGTGTTGATGGTTTGCTTTTCTACATTGAAAACGATGACGGAACAACTGGTTACTATTTCGGCGAGGGTACGGATCTAACCCACTTGATTGTAGAAGAACACGGTAAATTCCAGGTGATGATAGTTTTTGATGAACAGATGTTTCCGATCCAGTGGGTTTATACTGACCTGACCATTAAAATTCTAATACCTGAAGATGAGGATTTCAATCTGGCGGAAGCCCTTCATATTTTTCTCCTGGAAACTGAAGAAGAAAAACTGACTCTGGATGTCCGTTATGACCAGCCTGCAGGGCCTCTGGTAGAAAAACTTTATAATCTTCCTGTGGGAGAAATGAGGGATTATGTTCCCGGTTTCAGAGCCCTCCTTCGAGACAACGGCTTATTCCAGCACAACGTGGTAGATATTGCTCGGGAGGCCAATAAACCCGAGGAGATTGCCCTGGCGGCAATGCTTTCCATTTCCGGGGCGGGTATGGAAATGCTTGAGCAGCTGGAGGAAGTAGGAGGTGGGGAAGCAACAGAAACCTCAACCCCCGTCATTCAAACTGCTTACTACCAGGCAGCAAATCAACCTTCCTATAGCACAGTTTCCGATTCCGAGTGGCAGCAAATAAGGGAAAAAATTGCTAAAAAGCTCTTAGAGGTCGGAAAGTTTAAAATGGGAGGAACCCTGGTTCAGATGCTTTCCTATCTTAACCGCCTGGCCAGCGGATATTATGATGGCCTGGATATTGAAGGTCCGGCTGTGGGCATGCTTTTATGCCGGGGAGCATCTTCAGTTCCCAATGTCTGCCATGAATTCTACCTGCCTTATGTTTCCAGCAATGTTTCCCGCTGCACCAGGCTTTGTTTTGCTACCATGGCTTGTTTTACCGATATCTGTCAGCCCATAATGTTTTCGGTAGAAAGGGCAAAGGAACTCCGCCAGCCCTGAAACGGGAGAAAGGGTGAGCAAACTGAGACCAAGATTACCATTTTTAATTCTGGGAGTAATTGTTGTAATTGCCTTTTCTCTCAATCCAATGGTTAGAGCCCGATCAATGGAAGAAGAAGTGGTGCTCTGGTTCTTCTGGGGCGATGGTTGTGAAATGTGTGAACAAGCCATGGTTTGGATCAGCGAACTGGAGGAAACCTACCCCGACCTGGAAATCCGGAGCAGGGAAGTCTGGTTTGACAAAGAGGCCCAGGACCTGTACCTGAAAATGCTTGAAGAGAGGGAGGAAAAAGCTTCCTGGGTTCCAGGATTTATCCTTGGGGGCGAAGTATGGCACGGGTTTAACGAAAACCTGACCAGGGAAATTGAATTGCTCCTGGAAAAAAGGGTTCTAGAGCAAAGAAGAGATGACTCGTTTATTGGGAAAGATGAAAAAATCTCATCCCTGATAGATACAAACTTCTTATCCCGCCAGCCCCTGTTTGCCGCAACCCTGCTTTTGGGTGCAGTAGATGGGTTTAATCCATGTTCCCTCTGGGTTCTGGCTGTCCTTCTGGCAATGATCTTGAATACCCGATCCCGGGTTCGCATTGCCACAGTTGGCGGAATTTTCCTTCTGGTAACTGCCCTGGTCTATGGACTTTTTATCGCCGGTGTTTTTGCAGCCATGGCAGTAATATCCCACCTGGAGAACCTGCGCTGGTTGATTGGACTTCTTGCCCTGGGCCTTGCAGTCTTAAACCTCAGCGACTATATGCGAGAGGGATCGCAGCCCGTCCTGGGTATTCCCTCTCGCTGGAAACCGGCTATTGTTAATAGTTCCCGCCGGCTGGGAAAAGAGCGGCCCCTTGTTTTTACTCTGTTTTTGACGGTAATTTTTGCTGCTGGGGTGGCTTTGATTGAGTTACCATGTACTGCAGGTTTTCCAGTGGTTTGGGCGGGTCTTTTGCGGGAGGGAGGCATTGAAGGGCTTTATTTCTTTGGGCTACTGGGAGTTTATCTGGCCGCTTACCTTTTTGTAGAAGTCCTGGTGATAGGGGTAGTAATAATTACCATGGAATATTTGAGAATTCAGGAAATTTACGGGCGCCGTTTCAGGCTTGTTGGGGGAATGCTCATGGGTGCACTTGGAGTTATGCTTTTAATTAACCCGCGGGCAATTGAAAGCCTGGCCGGGTTACTCCTGGTTTTTGCAGTTGCGGGTGGTGCCTCCATGGGTATTATGGCCATCGATAACTGGAGAAAAAAAGGATAACAATTAAATTGTTAGGAGCCGGGGAAAAATGGTTTTAAGGTATCAAAATTTGCAACGACCTGGAAGGTTATTTTTGCAGAGAGGTTTTTCCTGTCCAGGGGGGAGGACCCGGAAAAAATAGTTTCTTGAAAAGAAATCTCTGCCGTTAATGGATAAAAACGAGAAAAAGGGGGATACTATTGAATTTTTCCAGAGTAAAAAAAAGATGGAAAGGAATTCAGGGACTGTTAATTTTAGGTTTACTTCTCATGATAACTTCGGGATCAGCCCTGGGAGCAGGTCTTGACCTGGGCACCATGTTCAATGCCAATCGGGATTTTGACTTCCTGGATTATTACAATCTACGGGGAAACGAGAATTACCGGGGAGTGAATATTTTTCTTTACGAGGGTGGATACCTGCCCGATGTTACCTTCATGGTCGATTCCGATGATATTATCCTGGCTTTTCAGGCTTCCTTTCCGCGGGAGGAATGGAACCTCTGGTTTGAACAGGAAGAAAATAACCCGGTAACTCTACCTGTAGAGGGGACAATTTATACCCAGCAGATTTTCCTGGCTCCCGCTGAAGCGGGGTTGAACCGGGGCCACATTCGCCGCGGGGGAGAAAACCTTGAAATGGGAGAGCCTGTGCCCCTGAATTACCACGAACTCAGGCCAATTAATCCGGCCCTCGAATTTTATGAGCAACTTGAGCCGCCGGTTACAGAAGACGGAAATTTTATTTTTTACGCTCCTCAGGGTTCCGGTATTGGTTTTGTGACTGATGCCGAAGGGGATATTCATGCCCTGGTCAGAATTATGGTAACTGAAGATGAGGAAGATGCCCTTTATCACCCTGACCTTGGAGAAATTATCCTTACCCCGATTTATTTAAAAGACCCGGAGGGGAAATACGACCTTAGTGCCTGGCTGGAAGCCCCTCCTGAAGAGGTAGTTCAAAAAGACATTGCGGGTTTCGATCCCCAGGCCCTCATTGAACCCGGATTTATCTGCAAGGAAATCAATTTCCAGGTGATGCATGGAGTGGTTACGGTTTCCGGTACTATGCTTAACGAGAGTGGAAAGGATTATATGATGGCCGGGTTTGAGATAACTTTTTTTGACGAAGAGGGAATCAAATTGGGAAGCAAGCCTCTCCAGGTAATGAACATCCAGGATGGGAAGGAAGGGCAGGTAATAGGTGGGTTCCCACTGGAGTGGGATGTAGACCTAAACGAACTGTTCTTTGAGATTGAGTTTACCGGTGGGCACTAAAAGAAACTCAGGAAAAGAGAAAACATGTAGGAAATATAAAACCGGAGGGAGGAAGTTTATTGAAAGAAAAAGGAGAAAGGGGTTCCTGGTTTATCAGGGTTTTGTTAGTGATAGGTATCTTTATAGTAATTCTTTCTTCATCGGGAGAAGTTTGGGGCGCATCAATATCCCGGGAAAAATTTGTCCAGTTAAATCCTGAGGCGGAAGAACTGAGTTTTTTCTCAATGGTTTCTCCACTAACCTTTCATTTTGATGAGGACGGAAAGAATCTCTTGCTGGTCCAGGTTACATTTCCGGCAAAAGATGATAACTGGGGTCCCTGGTTAAACCAGGCCGAGGGTGAACCAGCCCATATTTTAGGGGACGGGTTCCTTTATTCCCAACAAATCTATTTTGCTACACCAGATCGGGGCACCATCACGGATTTTTACCAGTATACTGGGGTTTTTGCAACAGGAGGGAGGGTTGCAGAGGCCTTTGATGCCCCGCTCTCCCTCAATTTTAATGATCTGCAGGCAATCAATCCTGGTTTTAAGTACTATAAAAAATTTAGCTCCCCTGGTGATGAGCAAAGCAATGTCTTTCTTTATGCTCCGGAGGGTAGGGGACTTATGTTTTTAGGATTGGAAAACGGAGACATCTTTGCCCTTGTTCTACGGGACCCCGAACTGTGGCGCCAAATTAAAAGCAACGAAGGCTACCATCCTGAGCTGGGAACATTCCGGTATTCGGAGCCATTCTATCTTGCCGAAACGGGTTTTAGCTTTGACGGGGAAAGCTGGTTTAGCCAGATGCGAGCCGATGGTCAGAAAACCGAGGTCGGACAGGTTATTGAGGATAATTTTGTCCTGGAAGAACTTGAACTGAAACTACTCATGGGAATGGTTCAGGTTGAAACAAGGATTACAAACAAGAGTGGGAAAAATTTTTCCATGGTGATTTTTGAAATTATTATCTTTGACCAGGAAGGACAGGAGGTTGCCCAGGGGAGTCTAATGGGTCAGGATTTGAGCGATGGGGAAACAGGTGACTTTTTGGGCGTACTCGTCCCCGAGGGAACTATTGACCCGGATAATATCCGCTATTCGATTTCCCTCGACCAGGCCTGGTAAAAATCCGGATTTAAACGGGTCAAATAAACTATTGAAAACAAAAAACACTGAATGCAAAAGGTTAACCTGTTTAAGTGAAGGCCAACTATTTCAGGGCTTGAAAATCAGTAAAATACTTAAAAATTCCCCCGGAATCTCTTCCCCGGGGGATTTTTTCTTTAAATATTGGGATTTGTGTCTTCAGCTTGAGAATTCCATTTTTAATTTCTCACAGAATGGAGAAGGGAAAATTACCCCCGGTTTTAACCAAACTTTTTTCTAAAGGCCC
>PWGV01000080.1 GCA_003554585.1 Halobacteroidaceae bacterium
AAATACCCACAGGTTTTTTGTTTTTCACCAGAACTTTTCTGTTTGTATTTGCTTTGCTTCTATCAGGTTTATATCTCTTCCTATTTTTTCTCTTTAATCTCTTTTTTCTCTTTTTTCTCTCAACTGAGGTTGCAAAAAAAGAAAAAAAGCCAAGTTGGATTAAGGAGATAATTAATGCAAAAAGCACTGATAAGGAAAAATTAAGGGTGAACAACGAAAAAATATCCCTTATAATAAAGATAGGTAGTCCTTCACCAAATCTTTATTATAAGGGATATGAAAAATGTACTGCAAGGATACCAGAAGAACCCTGGGATTCGCAATTTGAATGAAACGACTCAACCCAAAAACTGCAAATACCCGGAAAATTTAACGGATGAGTATAACTTAACTGTTCAGGACTTGAATTTGCGTTGTTACTGGAGAAATATTCGGGCATAGTAAACTACTGCAGAATAGTTAATTTTTTTGGCTTTCTGGCGAACCTATTTTTCTTAACAAGTCACTTCTCGGTTGATTTCTTTTTTTGGTTATCTTGAACAGTTAATTGCAGCTGTAAAAGAGTTTTTTTTTATAAAAACCCAATGTGGAAAACTATTGCAACCTGACTTTGCCCCCAATTTTAACTTTAACAAAAGATAATATAACTTGTTTATTTTTGAAGCTGCTGGCAAGAAATTCCTTGCCAGCAGCTAAATTTCTCCTTGGATCTAATATGCTAAAATCCTACTGCGAATCCTTGAGTCCGAGGATTAATAGAGCCATAATATACCCCGGTTTCACGATCAATAACTATTGCATTTACATTACCTCCAACAGCGCCAATCTCTCTCTTATCTACCAGGTGTCCTTTATCTTCTAAAACTTCAATAACCTCATCTGACAAATATTCTGTTCTGATTGGAAGGGTAGGCTCCATCATATAACGGTGATGAGGAGCATTTTGTGCCTCCTGGGGATCCATTTCGAAATCAACTATTTTAGTCACAAATTGGGAAAGCGCCTGCCATATAGCTGTCCCGCCTGAAGCACACAAGACAAAGGCAGGTTCCCCATCTTTAATAGCTATTACCGGTGTCATGTTCCAGCGGGAGCGCTTGTTCCCTTCCACTACATTTACGCTTTCTGGGTCATCCTCCATCCAGGCTACTCCGTTATTGATGTGGATGCCGGTTTCACCAACTATGAGATTTGATCCATGCCCTCCGCCATTGGATTGAACAACAGAAACCATGTTGCCATCTTTATCAATTACGGCATAACTAGTGGTTCCTCCCTCTCTTTCTTTACCAGGAGAAACTTCCATTGCTGCTTCATTGGGATCAATTAATGCCCGTCTTTCCTCAGCGTACTCTTTGCTGGTGAGAACATCCAAGGGTGCAGGGTAGAAATCGGGGTCAGATACCCATTCAGCGCGATCTTCAACAGCAAGCTTGGTTGCTTCTATATATGAATGAACGTATTCTGCAGAGTTAAATCCCATTCCTTCAATATCAAATCCCTCTAGAATATTTAATATTTGCGCAATGGCCACACCTCCGCTGCAATTAGGCGGAGCCATAAACAACTCAAAATCTCTATAGGTTGTCTCAATTGGTTCCTGCCAATCTACAGTTGCATTTTCTAGATCCTCAATCGTCATAACGCTACCAAGGTCCTGTAAAAAATCAACGAACTCCTGCCCCAGTTCTCCACCATAAAAAACCTCAATGCCTTCTTCAGCTATACGCTTCAATGATTCGCCCATGTTAGGATTTGTAACCGTTTCACCTAATTCTGGGGGCGTTGTACTCCCACCCCACCAGGTTTCATAACCAAGGCCATCATGGTCCTGAAACCAATCTCGGACATCGCCCCAGGGATGATCTTCTTCCCAGCGCGAAGCTAAAGCAGGATAATTTGGAAAACCATTAATTGCCATGTCAATTGTTGGGCCATATAATTCTTCCCTGGACATTGTGCCAAACCTTTCCCGCATTTCTTCCCAACCCTTAAACATGACCGGAACTAAAGCGGTATTCCCTTTAGGACAACGATAAGGTAAGCCATCAGGGAAATCATCAAGGGAAAGGTCTGCAGGGCTTCGACCACTATAGTTAAGGTAATGAATTTCTTCTGTTTCTGCACAGAAATACATTGCAAAGGCAGAACCACCAGGACCAGATATCCACGGCTCAACTAACCCCTTATTTATTCCCATCGCAACAGCCGCGTCTACTGCATTTCCCCCATCTGCCAGGATTTTTTGGCCAACCATTGAAGTTATGTGATTATTTGAAACTACCATGTAATCTTCACCTGTAATTGGACCAGTTCGGGGGGGGATCACATAACTAGATAAGAGTGGGGATGTTGTCAAAACCAAACATAGGAATACGGCAAGGAAAACAAAGCTCACTTTTAATTTCCGATTAAACAAAATCCTCATCTCCTTTAATTTGGTTTTTTGAAACTGCCCCCTAATTCCACAAAAATTATATAAAAGACTCTATAAATCACCTCCCCAGAAGTAATTTTTGCTAAGTTAAGACCTTTTGAGACTTCGCTGGGATCTGCACTTTAGGTAGATCAAAGTAACCTCCCTTTAAAGAAAAGATGCAAATATTCAGAAAACTTGCGTTCCTAGTGGCGTCCGAACCTTTTTAGCAAAATTGCTCGAGTTTTAATCCCTCTTCCCGCTTTTGAATAAATAAGCCCTTTCTTCAGGAGAAACTGCGGTGAAAAAGGGATCCGGTTTTCCGGGAATGTGTTTGTTGCCTTTCAAGCCCGAAAAACAACCATTGTTTTTGACCAAAACTTTTCTGCTTTTGTAATTGTTATGGTTCTATCAGGTTTATAACTCATCCTATTTTTTCTCTTTAATCTCTTTTTTCTCTTTTTTCTCTCGGATTTTTTGGTTATTTGATTTGCTAAAATTTAAATCCGGTTTTAACAAGCAGAAAAAATAAGGAAATCCCCAAAAAATCAGGAGGCGGGGGTTATCCCGCCTCCCCAATTTTTTACAGAGGTTTTAATTTTTTATCTTCCTGCAGGGTGTCCATGGGTCAAGGGAAAACCTGCCCCATATAAAACCCCTGTTTCTAAGTCAGAAACAATTGCATTAACTGCAACTCCAGCTCCCCGAATTGTTATAAAATGGCCTTTCTCTTCAAGTTCTTCAATAACATTTTCCTCTAAAGCTTCTGCTGCTATGGGGTATAAGTCATTTATTGGATCCGCATAAAGATTAATAGTAAACTGAGGCGCATCCTTGGCAATCTGAACATCCATATCAAAATCAATTAATTTGGTTACTAGTTGGGATAAGCCCTGCCAGATATTGGTTCCTCCTGAACCTCCAGCACTGAAAAAGGGCGTGCCATCTTTAAGGCCAATAACCGGAGTCATATTCCAGCGAGCTCTTTTATTCCCTTCTACAACATTAACGCAATCCGGGTCATCTTCCATCCAGGCAACCCCATTATTAATATGCATCCCAGTATCCCCAACGATTATATTTGATCCCCAACCTCCTCCATTGGACTGTACTACCGCAACCATGTTTCCATCTCTATCTGCAGTTGTAAAGCTTGTTGTCCCACCTTCCCTCTCTTTCCCGGGGGGAACATCGATTGCAGCTTGTTCTGGATCAATTTGCTCCCGCCTTTCTGCAGCATATGATTTGCTTGTCAGGAGATCCAGGGGTGCAGGATGGAAATCGGGATCGGATACCCATTCCGCTCTATCAGCAATTGCCAGTTTTGTAGCTTCAATAACTTTATGAACATATTCTGTAGAGTTAAAACCCATTTCTTCAATATCATAGCCTTCAATAATATTTAGAATTTGAGCAACAGCCAAGCCCCCACTGCAGTTAGGAGGTCCCATGAAGAGGTCATACCCTCTGTAGGTAGTTTCAATAGGATCCTGCCAGTCCACAGTCGCATTTTCAAGGTCTTCTATGGTCATTACACTTCCCAGACCCTGCAAATAATCTACAAATTCCTGTCCTAACTCTCCACCATAGAAAACCTCAACACCTTCTTCTGATATCCGTTGTAAGGTTTCACCCAGGTTTGGATTTTTTACTATCTCTCCCACTTTTGGAGGCTCTTCGCTACCACCCCACCATGTTTCCTTCCCAAGACCATCGTGTTCTTCAAACCAGGCCGGCCATCTCTGGGCCAGACGGTGATGACAGGGAAAACCTTCAAAAGCCATCTCTATAGTTGGCTCATACAATGCCTCTCTGGACATCGTTCCAAAACGTTCTCGTAACTCCTCATAACCTTTAAACATAACGGGAACCAGGGCAGTATTTCCAGTAGGACATCTATAAGGCAAACCATCGGGAAAATCATCCAGGGAAAGGTTGGCTGGACTTCTACCACTAAAGTTGAGGTAGTGAATTTCTCCAGTTTCAGCCCAGTAAACCATTGCAAAAGCAGACCCTCCATGCCCAGAGATAAATGGTTCTACCAGTCCTTTGTTGAGTCCAACTGCAATTGCAGCATCAACCGCATTTCCACCTTCTTCCATAACCTTTGCGCCCACCTGAGTAGCAATACTATTATTGGAAACTACCATATATTCTTTTCCCAATATTGAAAGGCGATCAGGTACATGGGACAAAACAGGAGTACTTATTAGACTTAAACAAATCACCAGGGCAATTAACACTATACATTTACCCTTGAGCCCATTGGATTTAAACATTATTTTGCCTCCTTTTTTATTTTACCCTTTGGCTTTTCCAATTCCCAAAAAATTGTTCCTTTTCACTCGAAAACAATCACCTCCTAAATTTTCCTTTTCCCCATATTTCCAACTACCCTTTACTGAGCTTCTTCTCGGGCCAATCTTTTCAGAACCCCAAAATTATTTTTTGCTATTTAACATATTGCAATAACAAAAGAACTCTTCCTATTTTTTCTCTTTTATCTCTTTTTTCTCTTTTTTCTCTCGTAGGAATGTTATCTCTGATCTTCTTCAACTTCTTTAAAGCGGTTTACAGAATCAAAAAGCCTCCCGGTCCTGCTGGTTTAAAATACTTCTGATCAGCAGGCTGAAGGCCTGTTATTTTTCTTGAGGATTCTCCTGATAAAAATCTGCAGCGGTTGACTCTCTATAAATTTTCCTCCCCTTCATTCCTTTTATCATCCAGATCCTTTTTCGGACCTGCTCCAAATAAGTACAGTTGACATTATGATCTATCCCTGAGATTAATCGCTTGAAAAATCTTTAGCTTGAAATAATCATTATCATGAAATC
>PWGV01000205.1 GCA_003554585.1 Halobacteroidaceae bacterium
AAATAATATCAATATCGGGTTCTTTAAACTCAGGGGGTTGCCCGAGGGTGATTACAAATTAGGTTTTTCGGCTGAGGGTTATGAAGATAAAACCTATGAAGGTTCTATTGAAGTTAAAGCAGGAGAAACAAAAGACAAAGGTGACATATACCTTGTAAGAGAGGGTGGTTAAAAAATCTTAGGCCCGGTTTTCCGCCGGGCTTTTTCTTTTTCAAAAATAAATTTGACATAATTATTTTTTTATATTATATTAGTTAATAAACGTTAACTAACTAAAAAATATTATCCTGGAAAAGGAGGTGTTTTTTCTGGGAGAAAGATTGCCTACCCGTGAAAGAAAAAAAGAAATAACCCATGCTGCCCTGGAAATCATAAACACAGAAGGTTTCTCTTCTCTTACTATTCGTAAAATTGCCCGCCGCAACAATATTTCTGAAGCTGCGATATACCGACACTTCCAGAGTAAAAAGGAGATAATTGATCACCTCTGTTCGATCCTTTTCATTGACAACCCGGTAATATCCTGGATCCAAAAACGCAGGGGTAATCCTTTTGACCTCCTGGAAAAAGCCATGGAACAGCAGTTAGCCTGGATCGAGGATAATCCGCTGTTTACGGCGATCCTTTTCCAGGAGGAATTATTCCTGGAATATCCGGACATCCGGGAAAAATTTAACTTTTACCGCGGCTACAAGGAAAAAACCATCGAACAACTAATTTCCACCGCCCAGGAACAGGGGCTGGTTGCCAGGGATGTTAACCCCCGGATATTTACCCTTCTCTACATGGGCAGCATCCGGATTTCCGTCTTACGCTGGCGCAACGAAGGTTTTTCCTATTCGCTGAAAGGAGAAGCAAAAAAAATAACCGGGGAGCTATTCAAGCTCCTTCGGTCAGCACAAAATTAATTCCTTTTTTTCCAGTTATCCTTATTTCACAAACGAAACCCAGAGCGAGAGGTGTAAACTTTGAAAAAACTTCTTGAAAATCGGTCTTTGCGGATATTTGTTGAATTGTTCTTTTTATTTTTGTTTGGTTTTTTAGCTTTTCAGGGTCGAATCCAGATCTGGCTGGTCTTTTTAATCCTGGGAATAATTCTGGCCTTGATCTGGGGGAGATTTTTCTGCAGTTGGATCTGCCCCATGGCGACGGTTTTTCGCGGTATCGACTGGCTTTACAAAAAATTATCCTTAAAAAGATTTCAAAGTCCCAGGGTTTTGAGAAAAAACTGGATAAGGTGGCTTGCCTTTATCCTTCTCCTGGGAATAATGTTAATTTCCAGGCGAATGGAACTCGAGATTCACCTCCTTTTATATATTTTTGCCCTGGCAATTTTTATCAGTCTTTTTTTCCAGGAATATTTCTGGCACCGTTACCTCTGCCCCTTTGCTGCTCCGCTTTCTTTTACAGGCAAAAAAGCTAAAAATCACCTGCAAATTAACCCAGAAAGCTGCACCGGATGCGGCTTATGCAATAAGGTCTGTCGGGGGGAAGCTATCATTACAAAATCTTCCGGAAAACGGGAAATAAATCGGGGGGAATGCCTGGTTTGTGTGAACTGCCAGCAGGTCTGCCCTGTAAAGGCCATTGATTGGAATTGAAATAAAGGCATAAAAAAGCCCTTATAACCCTGAAAATCTCCCATGGTTATAAGGGTTTTTTTTGATTCTAATTTAATTTCCTACTTGCCGTTAAACTCCCCTCTTTCTATTAATCCCACGAAAATCCTAACCAGATCCGGATCAAATTGAGTCCCCGCACATCTCTTTAATTCTTCTATGGCTTCTTCCCTGGTCATAGCTTTTTTATAGGGGCGGCCATTGACCATAACATCATAAGCATCAACAATGGACAATATCCGGGACAAGAGGGGAATATTCGTTCCCTTGAGTCCGCGGGGGTAACCTTTTCCATCCCAGTGTTCGTGGTGAGACAGAATCTCCTCGGCAATATGGGCAAATTCTCCGGTAGAATTTGCAATATGAAAGCCCGTTTCGGGATGTTTTTTTATCTCTTCCCATTCCTGGGAATTAAGTTTCCCCGGTTTATTTAAAAGCTCGCTGGTAAGGGAAATTTTTCCGATGTCGTGCATCGAAACCACTAATTTTAATCTTTCCCGCTCGGAAAGGGGTAAATTTACCTTTTCTCCTATTCTCCAGGCCATTTTCTTCAACCGCCAGGCATGTTCTTCTGTTTCATCGCTTTTTACCCCCAGGGTTTTTAACATCGAGGATAAAACCGCGCTTCTGGCGCTGCGGTTTTCGGATAGCTTGTGGCGGTACATTTGATCCTCGGCTTCTTTTAACACCGCTTCAATATCTTTTTCCTCGTTCACCTTTTCTCCCGTTCCCCAGGAAATTGAAATAGGCAGGCCATTAATGTATTCCCGATTGCACGCTTCTTTAATTTTTTTCCCAACCTCTTCAGCTTCATTTCTCTTGGTTTGGGGTAGGAGAATAACAAATTCATCTCCTCCCCAGCGGCAGATCACATCTTTCTCCCTTGAATTTCCCTCTAAAACCCGGGCCACCCGGACCAGGATCCTATCCCCCATTTTGTGACCGTAAGCATCATTCACCAGTTTCAAACCATTTATATCAGCAATAATAATGCTCATGGGAAGATCCCCGTTTTTTCTCACTCCATCTATTTTTTCTTCCAGGAAAGTCCGGTTTTTTAAACCAGTCAGGGTGTCATGATAGCTCATGTAGTCCAGTTTTTCTTCGTGTTTTTGCCGCTCGGTAATATCGATGGAAAGAGTTCCGAATAGTTTTTCTTCTCCTGCCTGGTTTTTTACGGGGAAAAGCCAGGTTTCATAAAACCTCTCCCCTCTGGTAGTAGGGGCCATTTCCTTCAATGAAATTGCTTCCCCAAGCTCACTCACTCTTTTCAAATTCTTCTTAAACTGTAGTTCAACCTCTGGGAGAAGGACTTCAGAAAATTCTTTGCCCTGAAGTTCTTCCGGGTTTTTTCCAATTAGTTCTGCAGCGGAAGGAGAAACAAAAACGTAACTGTCTGGGGTACATATTGTTATCGGATTGGGGCTATTTTTGAACAGAGCTTCCAGGATTGAATAAGCGGATTCTTTCTCTCTTTCAGCCTCTTTAATATCAGTAACATCCATAACGGTAAAAATAAATCCTGCCGATGGCTCTTCGGGATAAAGGAAAGCGGAATTAAGGAGAACATCAATCAGGGTACCATCTTTTCTCTGCAGGACCGTTTCCAGAGTCCACTTACCCTTGCTCCTGGCCCGTTCTAATTTTTCTCTACGAACCCTTTCAGATTCTTCCTCGGTTTGATAAAACATGCGGGGCCTCTGGCCAATTAATTCTTCCCTGGAATAACCAACTATTGAGCAAAATTTTTCGTTACATTCTTTTATCAATCCCCCCACAGAAACACCAATTCCAATGGGGGCGGTGTCAATTAAAGTCTGCAGCTTTTTTTCCCTCTCTGTCAGGGCTCTTTCAGCCTCGACCCTTTTGCTTAAGTCCTCAACTATTCCAATCCCTCCCCCCAGTCGGCTTGATGCAACTGGATTAAAAAGGACCCGGACCGGGGTAACTTTATCCGCAGTAATAGATTTGTAATCTCCTTCATATCTTCCAATTCTCCCAGAAAGGGCCTCCTCTACAGCGGCAACAACTTTTTTATCGGGTAGGTTAAGCATTTTTAGTCCGAGCAGGGCTTCTTTAGATGATCCAATTAATTCAACAAACTTTTCATTGCAGGCAGTTATTACCCCTTCACCATTAAAATGGACTATCCCCATTGGAGCATTTTCAAAAATCAGGTGGTATTTTTCTTTTATTCTCTTTAAGAATAAATTGAGTTGAGCAATGAACTGTTCGACTGCTTCTTCTGGAGGTTCTACAGCATCGGGGGGTAAAAATAAAATAAAGCTGGCACTTTTAGCTTCCGGGAGATCTACTTCAATAGCGCCTGCTTTGCCTAGTTTAATTTTTTGAACAAATAAATTTACGATTTCTTCTACTGGAATTTCCTCGAACATTTCCTCCAGGTTGTCCCAGAAAATTAGTTTTTTCTTCTGATCCGCCCAACTTTTTTTGCCAGGGCAATCCCATTCTTTTCCCTTTATTTTTTCCAGGAGGTTTTCTCCTATTTGTTCAAGTTCTCTTTCTGACCCTGAAACCGCTCCAATTGATAACTTTTCCCGCTCATGATCAAAAAGGGAGAAAAAAACCAGGCTTGCTCCAGTAAATTTCCTGAGCCTATCAGCAAGTAAACTATAATCAAAAGTTTCAATGGCTAGAGGTTTTTCTTTTCCGTTTATTTGCAAAAAATCATCCACTGTCGTTCTTTCGATAGAATGCTGAGTTATATCCCTGATCAGGGAATCAATAATCCCTGGTTCTTTGCTCCAGGAAATAACCTCGGAAACTCTCTCGTCTGAATCAACCGGGACCTCAAACTTCGCTATTCCGTCTTCACGGGAAATTTTATCAATATTTTTCAGCCAAAGTTCTTTTTGTTCCGGTGATAGAATTTCCGATGCTTTTTTTCCCTTGATTGGTTTTCTTTTTAATCCCAGGGATTTAAAAAGAGCAGGGTTATTTTCCAGGAAAACAAAGTCTTTAGGTTCCCCTTGCTCTCCAAATATTATTTTTATTTGTAAATAACCTTCGGGGGAACTTTGTAATATTTCCAAAAAATCCTCGCTCATTATTAATTCCTCCCCAAAAAAACCGAAAATTGGCTGAAAGGGAAAATGGATTAGTGCAAAAAATTTTTTCTTAATTAAGCCTTATTTAAGTATTGTTCGCGTTTGTTATGTCTTTTTTCGACATTTTGAAAATATCTCCTTTTTTTATTCAAATCATTATTTTGCTTTAATTAAACTGGCAACCTCCTACTAACCTATAGCAAAATAGGTTCTTTGCGAAAATTAAACCGGCCGAGTAACCTCGACCGGTTTTAGGTCCACTAAGTTTATCCTAAAAGCTGGAGTATTCCCTGGGGCCTCATATTGGCCTGTACCAGCATGGCGGTTCCTGCCTGTTGCATTATCTGGTGTCGAGTAAGTTTCATCATTTCTGATGCCATATCCGCATCTCTTATCCTTGATTCTGCTGCCGACAAATTTTCTTTTGCTACTTCAAGGTTATTGATTGTATGTTCAAGCCTGTTCTGAACGGCCCCAAGTTTAGAACGAAAGGCCGAAACCTCATCAAATGCACCGTCTATTATTTGTATTAAGGAGCCAAATTCCGTGTTAGTTATTACT
>PWGV01000149.1 GCA_003554585.1 Halobacteroidaceae bacterium
AAAAGAAAATTGTTACGGGTACGGTGTCTGGATAAGAGAAAAGGAAAAGGGATCCTATATTCATTATTTCCAGGGCTTTGATCCGGGAGTCAGCTTTGTTTCCTCTCATGACAGTGAAGACAATTTGTTAATTACAATCACCAGTAATTTTAGCTGCAACGTATGGAGATTAAACAAAAAAATTAGGGAGCTAATGGGTAAAAAGAACTGAGCTTTTAAGGAAGAAAATTCTTTTAAAAGCAGGGTATGGATCGCCAAATTTAGATTTAATAAAAAGCTTCCAGGAAACAAATATCCTTAAGTGTGCTTATGAGTTTAAGAGGGAGTTTAAAAAATTAAAAAAGGAAAGCGAAGGTAAATATCGAATGTTTTTCTAAAGGGGAAGAGCAATTTTCCTTTCCCTCCCTTTAAAATGCAACCCTTCGTCAATGTTCAAAATCCCAAACACCGGCCGTGGGTTTTGTCCACTTATTTTTACAGTCCCTTAGTGGAGCCCTGCAGGAGCCTTTCCTTGCGGGGATTTTTTGGCATAAAATTTGCACAATTCAATTTTGCAAAATAAGTTTTAATATTTGAAAAAATTATGGTTAATTTAAACCATAGAAAGGCGGTGATTAATAACCTCAAAAATTGATTGCGGTCATATAGACTGAACTTCTGGCGTTCCGGGTTTTTTATCTGGAAAAATGCTGGAAAAAAGGAGGAAAAAAATGAAAGAAATTAATTTGAGGAACAATTTTTGTTTTATGGCCATGGTGCTGCTGTTGGCAACTGTATTGATTTTCTCCGGACAAATTGGAGTCCAGGCGAACCCCCGTACCGATTTGAACTGGGGCCGTGGAACCGATGCTACCACTCTGGATCCCAGAATGGCCAGGGACGTTTACTCTCATGAAATAAATATGCTTATTTACGATGAACTCTTCTATATTGATCACAATCAGGAAATCCAGCTGTTGTTGGCGAAGTCCCTTGAATATCCTGATGATACAACCTACCTTTTCACACTGCATGAAGGAGTTCTTTTCCATGATGGAGAGGAATTAACTGCGGAAGATGTGGTCTATACATTTGAAACCATGATGGATCCCGATTTTGGATCTCCCCATTATGACGGTCTGCAGCCCATTGAATCGGTAAAGGCCTTGGACCGCTATACCGTTGAAATCAAAGCCAAAGAACCGGATGCTGTTTTAATCTATGACCTTGATCACCGCATCGTTCCTAAGCATATTGCTCCGGATTCATCGGGCGGGGATTTCGCATATAAGCCTGTTGGAACCGGACCTTTTATGTTGGAAAGATGGGAGCCCAACGATGTAATCGTTCTGACCAGATACGAAGACTATTTCCGGGGACCTGCTCAGTTGGAAACAATCAATGTGCGCTACATCCCTGAAGCAGAAGTCCGCTTTACCGACCTCCTGGGTGGTGCTCTTGATCTTTCCGACGTTCCCACTGAAGAACTGGACCGGATGAGAGAACATCCGGATTTTACTGTAGGTGGATATACAACCCTCAACTATTTCCCCATCTTTGTTCAACATGACCACGAAATTCTGAGCCAAAAGAAAGTTCGGCAAGCCCTGGCCTATGGGATGGATTTGGATGAACTGGTTGAAGTCGTTTTTGAGACTGCTATTCCCGCAACTAGTTGCTTTATACCTGACACTTGGGCCTATGCTCCAGAAGTCCAGAGAACCTACGATTATAATCCTGAAAAAGCCAAGGAACTGTTGGCCGAAGCTGGTTATCCCGATGGGTTCTCCATAACTCTTAAAACATCTACCGGAACTACAAATGTAGAGTTCGGAGAAATCCTCCGATACTACTGGCTGCAAATTGGGGTGGACCTTGAGCATCAAACTTCGGAATGGTCAACCTATTTCTCTGCCTTGCAGGAGGGGGACTTTGAACTTGCCCATTCGGGTATGGTGAATGCTTTTGACCCTGATATTTTCCTTCGCCGTTATCACAGTGGTAATATTCCTCCTTACGGGGCCAATCGGGGTCATTATAAAAACCCTGACCTGGATCGGATAATCGATGAAGCTCGCCGCATTGTTGGTGACCAGGAAGCCCGGGCTGAATTATACCGGGAAGCTCAAAAAATATACACTGAAGAACTTCCCAATATTCCTGTACGCTACACCCAGATGCACATGGTATGGGATGCAGATTTTGAGTTTGAATGGCTGTTGAATACCCAATTCCGGGTCCTGCTCGAATCATACTGGAAAGAATAAAGAACCTGAGGTAAAGGAAACCCCTTCTCCTTCGGGGGTTTCCTTCATCTCTATCTAACTTCCTGGGTTTTGTTAACCTCAATATTTTCCTACCCAAGGTGGGGTTCAGGTTCAACTTTTATCGGGGGTTAACCCTTCTCAAACTGTCTTTTCTGGTCTGGCAGGATTATCAAGGAGGCCATATGCTATGCAGACATATATTTTAAAAAGGCTATTACAGGCGATACCAGTCTTATTTATTGTAACCTTAATTGTTTTTTCTCTGCTTCACTTTCTCCCTGGCTGCCCAGCGGCCAACATTCTTGGAGAGGAAGCTACCGGAGCTCAGATAGAACGACTCCGGGAAACCATGGGTTTAAACCGGCCGATATATATCCAATATCTGGAATGGGTGGGAGGTATTTTGCGAGGGGATTTTGGCACATCCCTCCGGGACGGGCGGGAAGTTTTCCCTACCCTGATGCGTCGTTTACCTGCAACCTTACACCTAGTATTGGCTTCTTTATTTATTTCTACTCTTATCGGTATTCCAGTGGGGGTTATTTCAGCAGTAAGGCAGAACTCCCTGTTGGATTCTTTTTCCCGGGTTTTTGCGTTGCTTGGAGTTTCAATACCCAATTTCTGGCTGGGTTTAATGCTTATTCTCCTTTTCTCATACCATTTGGGGTGGCTTCCGGCTTCAGGTCGAGGAACCCTGGCCCACCTTATAATGCCCAGTATTGCTCTGGGAACAGCCTCTGCGGGACTTATCACACGTCTTACCCGCTCCAGTATGCTGGAAGTAATTCGTACGGATTTTATCAGAACGGCTCGGTCTAAGGGATTGATTGAACGCCGGGTTATTTACGGTCATGCTCTAAAAAATGCCCTGTTGCCTGTCACTACAATTGTGGGACTGCAGATGGGATATCGGCTAGGGGGCTCCTTAATTACAGAAGCAGTCTTTGCATATCCCGGTATAGGTCACTTTACCTATGAAAGGCTATTGGCTCGAGATATGCCAGTAGTTATGGGCAATTTGTTTTTATTTGCCCTGATGTTTATCCTCATTAATCTTTTAACTGATATTACGTATGGGTTCCTTGACCCGCGGATCCGTTATGATTAAAAAGGAGGGGGTACACATGGAAGAAAAAAGCCGAAGTTTTTATCAGGATGCCTTCAGTAGACTAAAAAAAAGCCCCACCGCAATAGTTGGGCTAATAATTGTCTTTATCTTTATTATAATTGCAGTATTCGCCCCCTATATTGCTCCCTATGATCCCTTTGAAATGAATTTAATTAACCGGCAGGAGGCCCCTAGCTGGGAACACCCTTTTGGGACAGATTTTTTCGGGCGGGATGTAATGTCCCGTATGATTTTCGGGGCTCGTATTTCCCTGATTATGGGGATAACTGTAATTGCTGTCCGGGCTTTTATTGGGATTATTCTGGGCCTTTTGGCTGGCTATTACGGGGGCTGGGTGGAAACCCTTATAATGCGTTTAACAGATGCGGTAATATCTTTTCCAGGAATTATTCTGGCCCTCGCTATAATGGCAGTTCGAGGTCCTGGTTTATTTAACGTGTTTTTTGCCCTCTCTATCGTTGGCTGGACCACTTTTTGCCGTTTGGTTCGGGGTGAAGTCCTTTCAGTACGGGAACGAGATTACGTTGTTGCCGCTAGGGGACTTGGGGCTAGTGATTTAAAAATTATGTTGGGGCATATCTTGCCCAACATTATGCCGGCTATAGTTATCTATGCCACCCTGGGTATTGCAGCTCCAATTATAAGTGAAGCAGGATTGAGTTTTTTGGGCCTTGGAGCCCGCTCCGATCAAATTACCTGGGGATTTATGATTTCCATGGCGCGTCCATATATTCGTTATGCTTGGTGGGCTATCACTTTTCCCGGCCTTGCCATAGTAGTTGTGGTTCTTGGTTTTAACCTGCTGGGAGATGGCTTACGAGACGCTCTTGATCCCCGAATGAAAGATACCTGATCTAATACCCTAAGGAAGCAGTATCCTATGACTCTTCCATGGGAACAAAATAATGTTTTTTTAGCCAGCTGTTTCAGCTGGCCCCTGCCCCGGGGATCCGGGGTTTTTCAATATGTGCTTAATTTTTTCCTCTTTTAATGTTCCATAAGTTTAGGGGAAAAAAGTTTAGGGGAAAAATATAACTTCATATATGGCTGGCCGATAAAGCCCCATATTGTTCTGTAAAGTTTTATTTAATCAAAAAAATGTTCCAATTGTTTTTTTACCATTATTATTCAAAAAAAGGTATATAAATCTTTGACAAACTGTGAACATAAAGCCAATTCTTGCTCTAACAAAACCTTTTTTACCACCTTTGAAGGTAGAGAAGTAGTGAATAAAAGGGCTGAAATTAAAATATTGGTATCAATCATTACCCTCATAAATCTCTCTCCACTTTTGCTCTCTTACTTCTTCAACAAATTTATTTACATCCTCTTCAGATTCTAAACCAGCATTTTTTGCTAAGCCTTTCATTTGCCTTTGGATTTCTTTTAAGGCAGTAGCTGAAGCGTTTAAAACATAAACATTACCGTCTTCTTCAACGAAGAGGATTTTATCGCCTTCTTTTAAATTTAACTTTTTCCTAATGGCAATGGGAACCGTTATTTGTCCTTTCGAAGAAACTCTGGCGAGATCCATAAAGCCTCCTCCTTACTTGCTTGGTTTTCCTGACTTTCTTTACCTATTATAACATCCCTACCAAGGAAGGGTCAAACAGGCATAAGGACAAGTAGCATCCAGATTTTCTCAGAGACTAATTCTATTTACCAATAAATCTTTCTTATCCGGCAAAGTTAGTTTTCATCATTCACAAAATAAGGATTCACCGTAAATAAAGCTAAAATTTTGGCTAGTTTAATTCCAGGAAGTCTATATCAAACTTTTTTGCTGCCTGGATTAGCTTCCCATCGATA
>PWGV01000031.1 GCA_003554585.1 Halobacteroidaceae bacterium
AGAGGCATCGCCCTGCCAGTGGCTGAAGAACCAGCCCTGATCTGGCTCGGCCTGTAGTTGGACTTCCTGGCCGAATAAATAACTATCCTGCTGGGGATCAATGTCAACATTGCCCTGGCCTTCAGTATCCACATTGAGGTAGAATTCTTTTTGCTGGAATACGGCAGTGATATCTTTATCCTGCTCCATGACAATGGTAATAATCTCTTCTTCCCCAGAGGCATCGCCCTGCCAGTGGCTGAAGAACCAGCCCTTCCTGGGGATCGCTGTTAATTCCACTTCGGTACCTGAAATATATTCTTCATAATCAGGGTTTTTGGATACTGATCCAGCCTCAGTTTTATTGGGCCCAACAAAAAGAGTATATTTATCTTCTTCTAATAGGTTGCACCCCAAGAGAATAGTAACGAATAGAAAAATTAATAACGATAAAAGAATGAATTTCTTATGGGATTTGATTTTTAAAACCCAACCAGGTGCCATAAGCTTGCCTCCGTTTCGAGGAAAAATTTCCAATTTAACCTTGATGGACAAAAAGCTGTCTTTGGTTTTTTTGGATGATGAATGGTTGGTAAGATTTCTGTGATACAAAATAACAATAATTGTCCTTTAATAACTTTTTTTTGGGTTTGCAGCAGGGAAAAGAAAAGTGATCCCCATGCTAATTCCTCTAATGTAAAAATATCCAGGACCCCAAGAACTTCGTAAAACGTATATTGAGGCAGGTACTGCTCGAAGCTATGTTTGGAAAACGCAAAATTCCTTCTTTGAAGGCAGTGTTCATAAAAGTAGGAAACCATTCGCTTCTATAAGAGTTGTTGTTCAAATTGAAATTTGGAGTTAATTACTTTGACTCAACAACCAGAACACAACTTTTTTAGCTTGAAATAAGAACAGTGAGAGAGCCCAAGGTTGTGAGTACTTATAAATGAATAATATCATATTTGTGGTTCTGGTTTTTCCAAGAAAATAGCCTTAAAAGGATATGAGGGGTTGCTTGAAAATGAAAATAAGAGCTAAATGGCCATATGGTAGATTATTTGGCGAAATAAAGCAACTATCAAATTAAAATGGGCGATGAACTGGCAAGGCATAAAAATTATAATGCTCTGAAAATAAACCCCAAGGAAAAAAAACTATTTCCCCCACTGGAAGCAATACTCCCGTTTAACAATCAGGCTATGTAGTTAAAAACTGTGGTTATGCCATATCTTCTACTGATACCTTGTAACCCATCTTTTCCAGTTTCTTCAAACCGATGGCAAATCGTCTTCCTATCCCCAGAAAGATTGTGTGTATCGGTTACTCAATTCTCCAAAGCATAACTGGAAAAAGCTTCTATTACCTCTTGGAACGGGGATTATTAAGGATAAACTTAATCCCCTGACTGCTTTCTAAATTTCTCCTTCATCAAAAAGCCCTGCACAAAAATGAGTAGGTTATTAAGCTATTACTATTGTTAAGGTTTTGGAGATTTATTATCTTCTACTTGCCGGATCCAGGGTAATAGAGCAAAGCTATCCGTAAGGGAAGTGTTTATGGATACTATCAACCCACCTCTTTTAACCTGGAGATGGTTTTTTCTTTTGCTTTAGTTTTTTTTATCAACAAAAACTCTGAACTCCATATTATTTTTGGGGAAAGGGTTTTGTGGTGAGAAAAAAAGGGATTTACTCTGATAGAATAGAATCAACTTTATTACGGAAATTAATTATTCTGGTCAGTTTAGGTCCTTTTATTTTGCTTTTACTCTTGTTTTTCCATTACTGGGAATAACTGTTCAGGAATAATATTCGGGTCTCTGAAATAACAGGGGTGTAAAACCTTTAAACTTTAAGCTAATGAGGTGGGGAAAATGGGAAAAGGCCTCAGGACAATTAAAACCAGGGGTTCTAAAGCTTTAAAATTCTTTTGTTTTGCATTAATTATTAGCCTTTTTTTTAATATACCGCTGGCCGCTGGAATAGGGGGTTCCGGAGGGGAGATTTTTTATGAAAATGGTTACACTATACATAAGTTCAACGCTGATGGTACTTTTGTTCCACCTCCGGAAATAGATGAAGTTGAAGTCCTGATAGTTGCTGGTGGAGGTGGTGGAGGTGGAGGGTTCGATGGAGCTGGCGGCGGTGGTGGTGCCGGTGGATTGATTTATGAAGAATTTTTTCCGGTTAATGGGTCAGTTCCAGTAGTTGTTGGTGCCGGTGGAAGCGGTGGAGCACCAGGTGAAAAGGGCGCAGATGGGGGCATTTCCTCCTTCAGTACCTTAGACGCAATTGGAGGTGGAGGAGGAGGCAGCACTTTGACTAATGAAGTTCCCGGTAGTGATGGAGGGTCTGGTGGCGGGGGTGGTTCAGATATTGGAGGAGGGGGCTTTACTGGCTCCGGTTCAGGCTTTTTAGATCAGGGGCATGATGGAGGCCAGGGTTTTAGAGCAGGGCAAAGCGCAAATAGAGCCGGTGGTGGCGGTGGTGGATCTGCAAGCCCTGGGGATGATGCGCAGAATAGAATTGGCGGAGATGGTGGCGAGGGTTTCATACTGCCAGGACTTTCAGGTTTTGGCGATGGAGGTTATTTTGCCGGTGGTGGCGGTGGTGCAGGAGTTACCGGAGGTAGCGGTGGTGCTGGTGGAGGTGGGGATGGTAGAGAGAGTACGTGTGGTCCAGGTGAAGACGCGGTAATGGGTACTGGAGGTGGGGGTGGTGGGGCTTTTTGCAGAGAAGCTGGAGAGGGGTTTTCTGGAGGTGATGGGGGCTCCGGTATTGTAATTGTCCGTTATACAACCATACCTGCGCTGGTAGTTGAAGGCGATGTCTGCCTGGAATTGGGGGCTGAAGGTTATGCCATGGACGATTCATCGAATATCAGTTGGATAGGAGGGGATAGTAATAAAATAACGGTGGAAATTGAGGAAGGTCAGGTCCCAGAAAATTTGGAATTAACAGTTGATGCAGCCAGGGGAGATAGGGTTATATTAACCGAACTGGCTCAGGACTTTATAACCAATATATCCAATGAGAAAGTAACTGATCATACTTTGATTTATGAGCTCAGTAATATAGGAGGTGCTTTGCCTGAAGCCGGTGAAACCATACTTACAGTTAAATTTACAATTATTGATCAGTAAATTTATCAGTCCTCTATGCCAAAAAAGAATAGAGGAGGTGTTGTGGAAAGAGAAAGTAAAAGGAAAAAATAATTGAACAGGAGGAGGAAATAATGTTAAAAAACAAAACGCTGATCTTTCTTTTAACCCTGATTATGGTAGTTGGAGTATATGGGTTTTTTACTCCCCATAATGAAAATAGTGGGAGTATTGATGCTGTTTCAGCAGCAACGGTACAGGTAGGAGATGAAATCGGTCGGCAGAGAGTTTGCGTAATAATTGAGACTCTTACCGTAATTGATACTGATGATTTAGATGAGGAAATCAATGTGATTGATGATGAGGAGGATCTGGATGCCGGAACAATAAACATCTACAGCAATGATGATGTAAAAATAACTGCCTATCATGATGAGGGTGCTTATACCAATCCTGAGCCCTTTGAAAATGCTGTAGCTTTATTTGAGGTCAGACTTGATGCATCTCCGCCCGTAGGACTGGGTTATGTCAGCCTTTTAGGAGCAGATAGTGAAGCAGAAGCAGTGGATATTACGGGCAATCTAAAAGGCGTAAATCTGGATAATGTTCCTGTCCAATATAATATCGGATTAGAATGGGATACTCCCCCACCTGATGGAACCTACTGTACCGATGTTGTTTTCACTCTGGAGGAATTTAATTAAAGGGAAAAAATCCCGGGCAGTTTAAAGCTGCCCGGGATAATAAATTGGGATCACAAATAAGGTTGCTGTTTATTAATTTATGGATTAGGATTTGTTGTTTTGAAATGCTCTGAATGAATGCAAAATGGCAGAAAGGGGGGATTGGTTTGTTTACATCAAAGGGAAATGGGTTAATCCTCATGGCCTTAATAATTATTATGCTAATTAGCTCCAGCACTATTGAAGCCAGCATAAGCGTAACTGAAGGACTCAGTCGCGAATTCACCCTAAACCCAGGTGAAACAATAAATGCAAAAATTACAATAAAAAATTCGGGTGAGGAGCCCCGGGAAGTGAAAGTATACCTCCGCGATTATTTCTACACCAGCGAAGGGAAAACAAGCTACAGTCAACCCGGGTCCAGAATCCGCTCCAACGCAGACTGGCTGCAATTAAATCCGGAGCAAGAAATTATCATTCCTCCCCGGGGTGAGACGGATGTTCATTATACCATTCAAGTTCCTGATGATGATCTTAAGGGGACCTACTGGTGCATGCTGATGATCGAACCCAAAGATGGTTTAGAGTTATTTGAAGATCCAGAGAAAGGCTTGCTTATTCAAACAGGAATAAGGCAGATTAGCCGCTATGGAATTCAAATTCGAACCCATATTGGGGATACAGGAACTGAAGAACTTTCAATAATTGACCGCAGATTAGTTCAAGATCAAGAAGGGGAAAAATATCTGGAACTGGATCTAAAAAATGTTGGGGAGCGATGGTTTGCAACTGAATCGCGATTGGAATTTTATGATCAGGAAGGCTTTTTAAAAAGAAAACTGGAAGGACCTTCTGCTCGCTTATATCCAGGGACTTCATTGCGGCGGAGATTCAATATAACGGATATAGAGCCTGGGAGTTATGAGGTTCTGGTTGTTTTTGAAAGTGAGCGAGATAAGGTCTGGGGAGCACTGTATACCCTTACCTTAGATTGATATAACAAAAACATGGGATTCTGGTATCCGGAGAAACTGTTTTTTGAAGAGAGTTTACAGTTTTTCCCCAGAAGTGAATGCCCCAACTCTCTTCCAGTATAAATTCAACTTCAACCCCGCATTCAATGCCCACAGAAACTCGAATTATATTTTCCCACACTAAGGCGGGGGTCTAAACCTGATTTTGGTAAGGAGTTAAGGGAGGGGCTGATGAAAGTATGGTAGCAAAATACTCCCGCACAACCACAATTTTATTTCTTTCCTTCTTATTTATTCTACTGTTGGGAAAGGTTGCCTTGGGTAGCGGGATTCAAGTTGAATTAATTGAACCTGTGGATTTAACCACCCCTCCGGGTGAGCTTTTAACTTTCTCCTATCGGGTATTAAATCCAACCGAAGAAAAAGTAAC
>PWGV01000189.1 GCA_003554585.1 Halobacteroidaceae bacterium
AGCAGGACTCGAACCTGCGACTCGGTGGTTAACAGCCACCTGCTCTACCTGCTGAGCTATCGGGGAATCTACATACATATTATAAGCGACCATAACAGCCCCGTCAAGGGCCAAAAATCCACTAATAATCTACAACAGAAAGATAAACCCTTAAAACCGGAATTAAAACAAGCATGGGCTATAAATATGTCCTGGAAAATTAGAGAGTTTTTACAATACCGAGAGCCAGAATTGATAAAGAGTCGCAGATTATTACCCGGATTTTTAACGGTTTTTCAACAACAGGTCAGGGCTGTTATTAAGGGGAAAAAAGTACACAACGCCTTCTGCAGGTAGCTGCGGAGAGGAAGAAAAGAGTAAGTATTTTTGCAAAAAAGGACATAGGAACTGGTCTAACCTCCTGCAGAGCTATTCTGCTCCTTATTATTTTCCCCCCGGGAATTCTTTTTGGTCAGAATTAATCCTCCAACATTAAAAATAATTATCCCGGTTAATGACCCTGCACTGTCCAGAATCACATCGCTGACCTCCCCGGATCTCCCGGGCCGAAACTCCTGAAAAGATTCATCTATAGTAGCAATAATAACACAGACAATAAAAGCCATCAGAGCGGGTTTTTGAACCCGGCTTTTTTTGCTGGAAAAATTAGTTAATAGACCCAGGATTAAATAAATAAAGAAATGGGCGGTTTTCCGAATAAAACTGTGGAATTCGCTCATGCTCAATTCCAGAGCGGGCAGGAGAAAAGTTATAATCCCGTAAAAAAAATCCGCAAAACCCCTGCTCAGATCACTGGATTGGGCAGCAGGTTGATAGGAAAAGGAAAATATAACAATAATCCAGATTATGGCTGGAATCCAGTATTTATAATAACGCACACCAACCCCCCACATCCCTTTGCCAGTTGGGGCAGCCATTAAGTTCTCTGCCCCCTTAATTTCCAGAGTTAATAAATCTTACAACAGAATAATATAACCAATCAGAAAAAGATTTAAAAAAACTCCTCAAGAATATTATATCATTTTTCTCCTGGGATTGCTGAAACCTCTTTTATAGCATTTTTTGGTTTTAACATTGTCAAAAACCCGCATAGCAATAATGACGGGTTTTTAACGTTGCTAAATTTTTTGTTCCTATTATCCTTTATTTGCAGGCTTGATCAGGCTTCCTTCCTCATCTCACCCTTTTTAAGTTCTCCCTTTATGGGTTCTTGAGCCTCATATTCCTTCCACAAATTATTTAAACAATTCTTTATTTCCTCCCAGATAAATCCTCGAACCAGATCCCGGTTAAAGAAATCTTTTTCCAGACTCTTTAGCTCATCAGCCACTATCTCCGGGGTATTATCCCTGGGTTTGCCAACAAAAATCTTCTCATGCCTGGTTTTTTCCAGCTGTTCATCATCTTTTGCCAGCTCTTCATGTAATTTTTCTCCGGGCCTGAGGCCAGTAAACTCAATGGGAATATCCTCTCCTGGATTTAAACCCGACAGATGGATAAGGTCCCGGGCCAGATCCAGAATTTTAACCGGTTTGCCCATGTCCAGAATAAATAGCTCCCCTTCTTCAATAATGCTTCCGGCCTGAATAATCAGTTGAATGGCCTCTGGAATGGTCATAAAATACCTGGTCATTTCCCTGTGGGTTACGGTAATAGGCCCTCCGTTTTGAATCTGTTCCTTAAAGAGGGGAATTACACTGCCCCTGCTTTCCAGAACATTTCCAAATCGCACCGCTGCAAAATTGGTCTTGCTACTCATATCCCGGGTTTGAACCATTATTTCTGAAATCCTTTTGGTCGCACCCATTACACTGCCAGGATTTACTGCCTTATCTGTGGAAATGAAAACAAAGCGTTCAGCGGAAAATTCATGGGCAGCCTGGACCACATTAAAGGTTCCCAGAATGTTATTTTTTACCGCCTCCTCTACATTGTATTCCATTAAGGGTACATGTTTAAATGCTGCAGCATGGAAAACCACCTGGGGTTTGCATTCCCGGAAAACCTTTTGGACCAGATCTTTATCCTGAACATTTCCCACCACGCAGACAACTTCTAACCCGGGGTACTTATTTTTAATTTCCCGATTTATTTGATAAACATTATCTTCAGAAACATCAAAAACAATAAGGGTCCGGGGATCAAAAGACGCCACCTGCCTCATTAATTCAGCCCCAATAGAACCTCCTCCCCCGGTTATCAAAACGGTTTTGTGCTTTAAATAGCCGCAGATCCGCTCAATATCTATGGAAACAGGTTCCCGGCGCAGAAGATCCTCCACCTCCACCTCCCGCAGGCTATCAACAGCAACTTCCCCGCTGATTATTTTGAAAACTCCCGGCAGGACTTTTACCTTTACTCCCTCTTTTTTGCTGATATTATGTATCCTGCGAACCACACTTCCCGGAGCCGAGGGAATGGCTATTATAACCTCTTCCACATCATGCTTTTGAATTAACTCCTGCAGTTCATCTAAACTCCCCAGAACCCGATGACCGTGAATTTCCATCCCCTGTTTGTTGGGATCATCATCCAGGATGCCAATCAACTCGCACTCCAGTTCTTCATGTTTTTTTATTTCCCGTAAAAGCATTTCTCCGGCATCGCCGGCCCCAATTAAAAGGGTTCTGGGCCCACCATTGGTTCCTTTTCCTGCAGGCAGACCTTCCCGGGTCAATCTCCAGAAAAATCGAACTCCACCGATAAAAAGAACTGTCAGGGCGCTGTGGATAATAATAATGCTCCGGGGCAGGGTAAAAGCATCATTTAGAAGAACATAGGAGCCCATAATTGCCGAACTTATAAAGGTACTGATGATAATACTTCTTAATTCACCCATGGAGGCGTAGCGCCAGATCTTATTATATAAGCGGGCCAGATAGAAAACCAGAATACGGGTAATCAGGACCAGTATATTGAATTCCAGGATAAACCCTGGCTGCAGGTATGAAGAAGGTATATTAAAATCAAAACGGAGCCAGAAACTCAGATAGGAAACCAGCAGCAAAGCCAGGGAATCAACCCCAATAAGTATTATTTTCCTGTTAATTGATGATCGCAATTTACCCCCTCCTCCCCTAAATTTTTCCTTTTTTTTTAAAAGTCTTAATTGAATCCGTCCTCTGATTTAAACAAAAAAAGAAAATTTAAGTGTTCGGTTTCCTCTATATTTTTGAATAATTCCCTTCCTCTCCCAATTTTGCCTGTTCGAGTTTAAAAGGAGAGAGAGCAAAATGTGGAAAATATATCATTTCATCCTCTCTGATTTTTCTCTTGGTATGTAAGGCTCGGATTAAACCTGATTTAAAATATAAATTTGCCTACTGTTATTTCCCCTTAGAAATTTTTCTTTTTTTTGGCGGGAACCCCTTCGAATTTTTCCATATTTTTATATTTATTCTGGCCTTTACTTTCCATTTTATTTTTCCTGAGGACAGCTTCCAAAGAGACAAAACAACCCTGCCTGGAACAAGCAAGGTTTCTCAGGTAAAGAGACGCAACAAATTATTAAATTGCTTTTTTATCTGGTTTTAAAATCTGTTAGGGGATAATTATCTCGTCGGCAATTACCTTGCGGGCATTTTCCATGAAGTTTTCGTCCCGGCCGATCCTCTGTTTTTCCAGAGCCTCCAGCCCTTTTTTTAGAGTCCCCCTGTCCCTATCTCCCCGGTGAACATCGGAACCCATGAGCTGCACCAGATCATTTTTGACATAAAACCTGGCCCTTTCCTGGGCTCTTTTCCCATAAAACCCCAGAAGGCTTCCTGAATTGATCTGAATCAGGGCTCCTTCGGCCAGCCATTCTTCCAGGAGAACATCTTTTTTCCTCAAAAATAAATAGCGCTCTGGATGAGAAATTATGGGAGTTAAACCCAAAACCTTGAGATCATAAAGCACATCATTCCCATAGGGTGGAAAATTCTCAAAACCAAATTCCAAAAGAATATAACGGGAATTATTCAGGGTGGGTAATTGTTTATTACTCGCTTTCCGCCCCAGATCCCTGGAAATATATATTTCCGCCCCGGGCCAGACCTTCAATTCTAACCCTGCTGCAACAATTTCCCTTTGCAAAATTGCTGTTCTATCCCTGACTTCTGCCGGGGTTAAATGATAATCGTGGGGAAAGTAATGGGGGGTAGCCACCACCTGTTCCACCCCACTTTCCACCATCCTCCTGGCTATCTGCAGTGATTCCTCCATATTCTTTGATCCATCATCTACCCCTGGTAAAATGTGGCTGTGAATATCTATCAAATCTATCACCTCATGATTACTGAATAAATGGATGCCTGGAAAAGTAATTAATTGGGGGGACTGCTAAACAATAATTTCGAGGGTATCATGGGATATAATTAAAATCTGATTTATTCCCGATCGGAAAAACCATCCAATATTATCATTGTCGTTCAGGAGGGAAAATTTCGGCTGGAAAATTAATAATAGTAGTAATACCCATAGCCTGATTTCAGGGGATATTTGGTAAAAACGGTTCCCAGCAGGGGTGCCTTTACTTTTTTCAGATTCTCACAGGCCTGCCTGACAGCCTCCCTGTGGGTTTCCTTATAGCGAACCACCAGTAAAACCCCATCAACTGCAGTTCCCAGGATCAAACCATCTGTCACTGCAATAACCGGGGGGCTATCAATGATAACAATATCATATTCTTCCTGCACTTCATTAAGGAATTCCTTCATCCGCTGAGAACCGAGGAGTTCAGCCGGATTGGGCGGAAGAGGACCGGAATTTAACACCTGTAAATTCTCCACATCCGTATCCTTGATCATATATTTTAACTTTCCTTCACCGGTCAGCACATTGGTGAGGCCTTCATAATTGGTGGTTTCAAAAATTCTATGCAGCATTGACTTCCGCAGGTCAGCATCAACAATCAAAACTTGCTTACCACTCTGGGCCAGGGAAATGGCCAGATTAGCCGCTGTTATTGATTTACCCTCATCCGGGTTACCGCTGGTTATAAGAACGGTTTTCAAATCCTTATCCGGGCTCAAAAAATTAATATTGGTCCGAAGGAGACGATAGGCTTCAGAAATTACCGATTTGGGATGATCCTTTACCACCAGTTCTCCGCTTCTATCGGCATCTTTTTTATTCTTTTTCCTTTTAAACATCGTCATCCTCCCTTCCATAACCCCGGCGGTGATTGGCTTTGGCCAAATCAGGAATAACACCCAGAACAGGGACACCTGCGATTTTTTCGAGATCCTTATCGGTCTTAATGCTGGTATCAAAAAATTCCAGAGAAAAGGTAATTCCCACACCAAGCATAAGGGCCAGGACCCCGGACAGGGCCATATTTAACCGGATCCTGGGACTTATGGGGCTATCCTCCACAACGGCCGGGTCCACAGTGAAAATATCGGCGATCTGCATGGCTTCCTGGATCTGCACCTCGGACTGTCTTTCCATAAGGAGAATATAGAGATTCTCTGCTACCTGATTTTCCCTTTCCAGCCGAAGTAGGGCCATTTCCTCTTCAGGAAGAGTTCCCAATTCTTCAGAGGCCTGCTCGATTTGCTGGTCATAGGTTTCAATCTTGGTCTCCCTGGCAATTATAGAAGTCTGCAGCTGTATAATTTCTCTGCGCAGACTGTCGTGGATTGGATTAGATGATTCTGTGCGAGAGCTAACTATTTCCTCAACTGTATTTTCTATCCTTTTTTCAATCGCTTCTATTTGATTTTTTACTTGAACCACCTCGGGATGACTTTCAGTATAGGTTTCCAAAAGTCCCAGTAGTTCCATTTCCAGACTCAAAAGGCGGCTCCGCAAATCTTTGATCTCCGGGTTCACACCCAGAGTTCGAGAGGATTCCACCTCCCTGTCCTGTTCCTGAAGCTGCTTTTCTGCTTCTTCCAGGCTGGCCCTGGCATATTCCAGTTCCACTACCGTCTGTGCCCGGGTAGTTTCCAGATCAATTAACTTATTTAAAGTAGCCCGGCCCTGCTCTGCTGGATAGGCAATGCCCTTCTCGGTTTTATATTCTAATAATTCCTTTTCCAGGCGGGAGAGATTATCCTGTGTTTCTTCAAGTTGCTCCCCAATAAAGCGGGATGCACTCTGCAGTTGAGCCCTGTTCATTTTTTCATTTTCCTCAATAAAAACTTCCCCCAGGGTATTGGCAATATCTTTAGCAACCTCCGGGTCAGTATAACTGGCCTTAATGGTAATCAAATTGGTTTCGTTATTCCCGCTTACAGTTAGAGAGTCCCTTAAAGACCGGGCTGAAATTGTCTCCCCGGTTTCCTCATTCCTTAAATCAAGGCGCTCAATAACTTCCTCCAGAACTGGCCTGGTGGTCAGAAGAGCCGAATAAGTGGCCACCTGATCCTGCCTGCTGGAAAGACCGGTTAAATTATTACCGAATAAATCCTCAATCCCACCTTCAACCCTGACCATAATAATGGTTGAAGTTTCATAAATCCTGGTCATCTCCTGGCTGACAAAATAGGCCCCGGTTACCGCTACAATAAATAAGAGGATAATCAACCATTTGCGGCGCCATAAAACACCAATGAGTTCTCTTAAATCCAGTTCCATCTCCTGTTCATATTGTTCTGCCATACTGACCCTCCTACCAATCTAATCCTAAAAGCTGTTTTAGAGTATTCAATCCACTGATGAAGAAAAAGATTTGCTCCCAATCAATGGCATCTTCTTCAGTAACAATGACCATATCCCCTGCTTCCAGGAAGGGATTATCCGCTTCTGCAAAACCTTCCATGTAATTTTTCAAATCTACCGTTTGAATCTCACCCTCACCCCGGATGATAGTAACATTTTCCTTGTTCCCGGCTTCAGTTACGTTTCCGGCCTTACTAATTAGCTCTGCCAGCCGCAAATCACTGTGCCAGGGATAGGTGCCGGGTTGATTAACCTCGCCAATAACCGCCACCCTATATTCAGTCCGGGAAATATATACCGTATCACCTTCATTCAGGACCGGGTTGAAACCTCCGGAAAAAACTTCTTCCAGTTCAACTGTTTCCATTCGCCCATTACTTTCAATAGTAGCCGTCTGGGAGGCAGATTCTAAAAGGCCTCCGGAGCGGGCCAAAAGATCGCTCAGACGAACCCCCTCTTTTAACTCATACATGCCCTGCTGCCGGACCTCTCCCAGAATGGTTACCTCCATCCGGGTTCCCGGCAGAAATAATATATCTCCATCCTGGAGCTCACGGTTATCCTCGATCTGAACACCCCTCAGAACAGACTCCAGATCAACAGTAAATGATTCATCCCCCCGATTCAATTCCAGTTCCCTGGTTTGAGCTGCCTCTGTGGGGCCCCCGGCAGTTGAAATGGCATTTAAAACCCGGGAACCAGTTCTCATTTCATATCTTCCCGGTTTCTCAATCTCCCCCATCAGGGTAACCTCAATAAAACCGCTGGGCAGATAGATAACATCTCCATCTTTAAGTTCTAAATTGTTGGCAGTATCGCTATCCGCCATGACCCGCTCCAGGTCGATATCAAAGGAAGTATCGGCACGGGTAAGGCGCAAATTATTTATGTCCGCTTTTTCCGTAGGACCCCCTGCCCGCGAGATTGCTGTTAGAAGCCTGGAGCCAAAACTTAACTCATAATCACCGGGCCGGGCAATTTCCCCTAAAACCAAAACCTCCAGGCGCCGGTATTGTTTTAAGGCAACATTTACATCGGGATCCAGGAGGGTTTCTTTTAGTTTATCATTCAAGATTTCGGTTATCTCATCAACTGTCTTTCCCACAGCATCTATTTTACCGGCCAGGGGAACGCTAATGGTACCGTCGGGCCCCACCAGAACCTCTCTTTCAAACTCTGGATGCCCCCAGACTGAGACAATTAGAACATCATCTACATGTATTTTGTAATCACCTTTATAATCCTGGGCATTACCAGTCAGAGTTACAATCAGGACAATTAAGACCAAAAGAAACATCCTGCGCATCTGTGCTCGCCTCCCCGCTACGGGAAATATTATCAATTTTTAAAAATTCCAGTTAATCACTGCAGTGCCTGCAGTCCTCGTCCCTGAGTTGCCCTCAACATGATTAAAGTTTCTGACAAAATGAAGCTCAGCCATAATCTCCACATCTAAATCTGGCGAAAGTTGATATTTGAAGCCCCCCACAGGGATATGCCTTTTTTCTACCACGCCCGACAGGAAAACCGAATCCTTCAATTCTTCCCGGGGAGGATAATAATCCCCGATAACCCCTTCCCCTTTTCTTTCAAATCTATATCCTCCATGCAGAGTAATATGGGGCAGGGCATCAAAACTGATTAATAAGCTGTACCTATCTCCATCGGGCCCCAGATTCGTGCCCAGGGTTCTCCCCTTATATTCATAAAAGGTTTCCTCTTCCCGATGAGTATATAAATAATTCGTGGTCCGGGTATAATCTACCTGCAAGGATAGATCCTCTCCATATACGTTATCCATAAAACCTCCCAGGAAAAGACCATAGATGGCCTGATTGCTCTGGCCGGGGATCCGGAAATATTCAGTTACATGGAAATCTGCATAGATGGTTAAGTCCGGCAGGGGTTCAATTATAAGGTCAATACCAATATTATGATTGTTTTGACCGGTTGGAACACCGGGAATATATCTGGAGATATAGAAAGGCCAGAGGGGCAGGTAGTTAACCCAGAACCCATCAAATTCTTCGGCATAAATTACTGTTTCTTTAACCCCCAATTTAACTCCCTCTATTACCGGGACCTGCAGGCGATGCCCGAATAGTTTACCCCGCATACCGCTCATCCAGGTAAAAAACTTTTCATATTCCAGCCCAAAAACCTCCTGTTCATACTGTAACCCTACCATTCCCGGGGCATGGCCCGAAAGCATAATTGAAGAAAAGTTCTTGTATTCCCAGGTGGGCCGGAATTTTCCCAGGGTGAAATCCCCTATACTTGTAGGGGCTTTTATGTAAGCCAGATCCAGGCTGACCCTGCGATCCTCTGGACTGCCTAAATACCCTTCAAGCATAAAACCCATGCCAATTTCCCTATCCCCCGGTATTTTAACCTCTCCCATAATATTCATGGCCACATACCCCGGGTCCAGTTCCCAGGAATTCTGAACTGAAATGGCCTGCACATTTGTTGTTCCCAGCAAAAAACAAAACATTAAAAGGATAAGATATCGCTTCTTGATTTTTATCACCGCCTTCTTCCTCTGAATCATTTAAAGTTATTTAAAGGTCCCCTACTTCCGGATAAAAACCCAAAATTCTCCACCTGCTTTACTACCCTCTTCAGCATAACTTTTTTCCAACAGCCAGGGCCCCTACACCTTTCTTCTGGCCCGCCATCCAGCTACCCTCAGTAAAGAAGGGAAACTATAATTACTGGTTAACGCTCCCCGAGGCAAGCCCCGGAGGATTGTTGGGCAGAGGGGGTAACTGCCATTCATATCTCTACAAGAACTCATCCCCATCCGACCAACGGTATAGAAAACTATTTAAGCCAATACTAATTGCAAGGCTCTTGATTCTATATTCTGATTTGCATTGTAATCCCTATTTTTAGTCGTCCCATAACCTTTTAAACATGGGTGCTCAAATGTAAAGGCATTAATTGTCTTTTTCTGCCCTGCTCCCTTAAGTTAGATTATTCCCTCAGTTTTTTTTACCTGGAGGGAATTGCTACCTAAAATCAAAGATGATTCAGGTCCAACCGCAACCTAAATCAACCAGAAAATTAGTACTCTTCCTTTATCTAAAATATGTCCATGATAAATACTACCCCAACCATTAAAGAGATAAATGTAAATTAATCCCTGTTACCTAATCTATTTATTTCTACATTGACCAGCAAAAACCTCTAAAAAAACTAGGTTATTTGTGGTTTTTGGGGTTAAATTATTTCAACTTTTTGTCTCCTGATGCAGTATTTAGGTAATTCTTTTTTTCTAAATCCCTCGGGAAAAAAGGAAAACACCACTCATTCATGTCTTATCCCCACCTATAAAAAGACCTGGCTTTTTGGCAATTAGGGGTAAATCTGGAACGATACTTAATCCCGGCAGAACAAGTCCCGGGTGTAAATCTTATCTCGAACATCTTCAATTTCCTCATCAATTCTATTGGCCACTATAACATCGGATATTTCTTTAAACTCCTCCAGGTTTTTTATAACCCGGGATTTAAAAAAGTCCTCTTCTGGCATGGCTGGTTCATAAACTACCACTTCTATGCCCCTGGCTTTTATTCTTTTCATTACCCCCTGAATTGCCGAATGACGAAAATTATCAGAACCCTTTTTCATCGTAAGCCTGTAGATCCCAACAATTTGAGGATTTCTGGCTATAATCATATCTGCTATATGGTCTTTCCTGGTCCGATTGGCATCAACTATAGCTCCAATAATATTATTGGGAACATCAGAGTAATTGGCCAGGAGCTGTTTGGTATCTTTAGGAAGGCAATAACCTCCATAGCCAAAGGAAGGATTATTATAATGATCACCAATTCTGGGATCCAGGCTAACTCCTTCAATTATCTGTTGGGTATTTAAACCCCTTACTTCAGCATAAGAGTCAAGCTCATTAAAAAAGGACACCCTCATGGCCAGGTAAGAGTTGGCAAAAAGTTTAATTGCTTCGGCTTCGGTGGAATCCGTAAACAAAACAGGAATATCTTCTTTCTTTGCTCCCTCCACTAAAAGATCAGCAAACTGCCTGGCACGCTCTGATTGTTCCCCAACAATAATCCTGGAGGGATATAGGTTGTCCTGGAGAGCCTTTCCTTCCCTTAAAAACTCCGGAGAAAAAATTATATTATCCGCATCATGCTTTTTTCTAATATTTTTTGTGAAACCCACCGGGACAGTGGATTTTATAATAATCACAGCCTGGGGATTGATGTTCAGAACAGAAGCAATTACCTTTTCCACTGATCTGGTGTTAAAAAAGTTTTTTTCCGGATCATAATCTGTGGGTGTTGCCACAATTACAAAATCGGCATTGAGCAAAGCTTCCTCTGGATTGGTTGTTGCCTTAAGATGTAACTTTTTTTCTGCAAAGAACCTCTCAATTTCTTGATCCATAATAGGGGTTTCTTTGTTGTTGATACGGTCCACTTTTTCCTGAATAATATCCAGGGCCGCAACTTCATTATTTTGGGCTAAAAGGACCGCATTGGCCAGTCCCACATACCCGGTTCCCACTACCGCAATTTTCACTAACAATCAGCCTCCTTTTAAAACATCCAGTGTTTGTAGCTAAAGGTTATTGACCTGAGATCAAACTTCAATTTCTTTAACCCAGTTCCAGTTGTCCCTGGTCCAGGCAACTGTTCTCTTGATCCCCTCTTCCAGGTCAACTACCGGTTCCCATTCCAGAAGTTCTTTTGCTTTGCCTATATCGGCCCAGGTGGCAGTCATGTCAGCTTTATGAAACTCACTATAATTAAAGCCTGCTCTTTCCCCGGTATATTTTTCTATCAGGGAGATAGCCTGGGATAGCTGATTGGGTCGGTTATTTCCCAAATTAATGACCTCAAACCCCACGGGTTTAAGAGCCTGCACAGTCCCCCGGGCAATATCGTCAATATATGTAAAATCCCTCTTTTGACTTCCATCTCCATAAATATTTAAGGGTGTCCCTTCCATACACCATTTTATGAAGCGGAATATGCTCATGTCCGGTCGGCCAGCAGGTCCATAAACGGTAAAATAGCGAACTATGGAAATATCCATTCCATACAGGTAATGATAGGAGTAGGACATCATTTCCGCTGCTTTTTTGGAAGCAGCATAGGGAGATATGGGGGTGTTTACCGCCAGGGTTTCTTTAAAAGGCATTTTCTGTCCGGCATATAGGGATGAGGTTGAAGCCAGAACAAACTTTTTCACTCCATATTCCCGGCATAATTCCAGAAGATTTAAAGTGCCGTTGGCATTGGTAGTCAGGTAAACATGGGGGTTTTCCATGCTGTATCGGACCCCGGCCCGAGCGGCCTCATTGATTACTGCCTTCAATTCATAGAGATCAAAAAGAACTCTTGTGGCCTCATAGTTCTCAATATCAATTTTATGGAAGCTGAATTGTTTATATTCTTGCAGAGACTGCAGTCGCCATTTTTTCAGGTCCACATCATAGTATTCATTCATATTATCAATACCAATCACCTTATATTTTTGCTGCAGCAATTCTTCTGCAACCCTGCTGCCGATAAAACCTGCTGCTCCTGAAACTAAAATGGTTTTCATCATTACAACCTCCAGTAATTAAATCCTGCTTTTTCTGCTTCTACCTGGGTGTAAACTGATTTTACATCCATAAGTACTGCAGTTTCTCGGGCATATTCTTTTAAATCATCAGGACTTAAGGATAAAAACTCTTCATGTTTTACTGCCAGGATAATTGCATCATAGGGTTTTTCTGCATTCATGTCTTCAATCAAACTAATTCCATATTCCTTTTCTACTTCTTCTTTGTCTGCCCAGGGATCATAGGTAAATGCTTGGATGCCATATTCCTTTAATTCATGGTAAATGTCTATTACTTTGGAATTACGGATATCATGGATGTTTTCTTTGAAGGTAATCCCCATTATGAGAACCCTGGTCCCCTTTACACATTTTGAAGATTCAATCATTTTCTTGACCGTCTGTTCCCCAATATATTTTCCCATTTGATCATTAATGCGGCGGCCAGCAAGAATAACTTCGGGGTTATAACCCTCTGCTCCAGCCTTATAGGTTAAATAATAGGGATCAACCCCAATACAATGTCCACCTACCAGGCCGGGCTCATAGCGGTGGAAATTCCATTTTGTTGCTGCTGCTTCAATTACTTCACTGGTATTAATCTTTAGTTTATTAAAAATCAAAGCCAGCTCATTAACCAGGGCAATGTTCAGATCTCGCTGAATATTTTCAATTACTTTGGCCGCTTCCGCAGTTTTAATATTGGAGGTCAGATACACTCCTGCTTCAATAAAGGTTTCATATATTTTCCCCAGCAATTCAGCAGTTTCTTGATCCTGTCCGCCAACGACCTTAACAATTCTGGTAATATCATGTTCTTTATCCCCGGGATTAACTCTTTCCGGGGAATAGCCAACTTTAAAATCCCTACCATTTTTCAATCCAGAATATTTCTCCAGTAACGGAATACATACTTCCTCAGTGGCACCCGGGTAAACAGTTGATTCATATACAATTATAGAACCTTTTTGCATATTTTCCCCTGCAGTCTCGGTGGCCTTAATCACTGGAGTTAAATCGGGAATATTGTGCTGATCAACCGGGGTGGGGGCAGTAATGATTATAATTCTTGCTTCTTCTAGTCTTTTAGGATCCAGGACAAATTCAATATTGCTTGCCTTTAATTCCTCTTCACTTATTTCACCAGTGCGGTCAAAGTTATTCTTTAATTCTGCGACTCTCTCTTTTAATATTTCCAGCCCTATGACATCAAAAAAACGGGCCAGATGAAAACCGAGGGGCATTCCCACATATCCCAGTCCCACTATAGCAATTTTTTCTTTTTTTTCTTTTAATGCCGAAAAAGTTACATCCACTACTCTTAACCTCCTTTTCCAAAACAAAAATTGGGCTCCTATTTCGGAAAACCCTTCTGGTTAAAATTTTTTCTATTTCTATTTTAGCCCTGGCCCCATTTTATCCTGTCATATAGCAGGTATTTCTCATTTCAGGTTAAAGACAGGGGTCTTCCTTGCTCTGATCAGTTTTAAACCTAAGCCCCCATTCCTCCCGTAAAAGAGGATGTTTGTTCATGTTTTCTATGATCTCTTCCTGGGTAATATGGGTATAAATCTCGGTAGTTGCTATGCTGGTATGTCCTGCAATATCCTTTAAGGCCTTTATATTGACCCCACTTTTTAATAACAGGGTAAAACAGGTGTGCCTTAATTTATGTACGCTCAAGCCGGGCCGGTTCAGTCCAGCCTTTTTTAAAAATTTCTTCAAGCTGTATTGAATCCCCCTTTTTCCCAGGGGGGCACCATAACGATTTAAAAAAACCCGTTCTGTTTTTTCTCGGGTGTTCCTTTTTTCCAACCACCGACTTAGAGCCTTACGGGTAGTTAAAGTCAGGGGAACTGTTCTCTCTTTCGCCCCCTTGCCCCTGAAACGAACATATCCTTCTCCCAGATTGAGTTGATCCAGGTTAAGTCCTTCTAGTTCAGAAAGCCGGCACCCAGTCTGAAGGAATAAGGCGAAGATAGCGTAGTCCCTTTCCGGATAAAGGCTTTCACCTTTGATGGTGTCGAGAAGTTTCTCTGCTTCCTCCAGTGATAAATACTGGGGTAAGACTTTTTCTTCCTTGCGTCGCGAAATACTTTTCGCCGGGTTTTCTTCCAGCTCATACTCAGATTCTCGAATTAAAAATTTAAAAAAGCCTGAAAAAGCAGCAATCTTCCGGTTAATTGCAGCAGTACCGTTTTTTCGTTCCTGATAGAGATAATATAAGAAGGAACGCAAATGTGAACTTTTGAGCTCATTAAGGGCCCAATCTTTATCCTCAAATACTTCTTCGGACAAGAATTTTTCCAGAAGGGTCAGATCCTGACCATAGCCGGTAACTGTGTTGGGACTCAAACCTCTTTCTACTTCCAGATAGGCAAGATAGCTTTTTAAAGCGGCAGAAAAGGATGAATTCATTATAAGACTCCTTTCCATTTTCTACCATTTTATTATACCAGCATACCTTCCCTATTGCAACGGAATTTTTTTGCTCTTGGTTTCCCGTAAAGACTACGCATTTTTTCATCCAATAGGCTATATAGAGCTTACCTTACCTTACCTTGCCATCCAATAAAGAGAATAAGAGGTAGTTGAAAAATGATATATGGCCGCAAAGACACTCCAGAGAAAATCTTTTTTGCAACCAGTGCCTGATTTGCTCTTATTCATTTTTCATTCCAAAAAGTCTGAATAGCGCATCCCCCAAAGCCATTACCTAATTATCATCTAAATATTCGTTAACCTGAGCAATAAACTTTTCTATATCTCCCAGGTGATCATTAATTATTGCAAGCAACTCCTTGGAGCCAATCATGTGGTACATATGAACCAATCGATTTCGATATCCAGCCATTTGGAAAAGAGTCCTGCTCAGTTCTGAATCCACCACTCTTTTCTTCCCCAGACCTTCTGCTATTGACTGGTACTCCGAAGCCATCTCAACCCCACCAGTTTTCGCCACAATATGACGCCCGATATCAAAAATGGCCTCTAAACCCCTTCGGAGAAAGCTTTCAGCCGCAGCTGGATTCCTTTCGTCGTCCAAAAATTCTTCTTCAGACAGTTGGGATAGTTTTTTTAACCCTTCCAGATATTCAGCAATTAAAACCAGGTGCCCCCTAACAAGTTCACGATTAATCATGGGATAACATACCCTCTTTTCAGGATTGGTAGGGTTCTAAAAATTCCTTTTCATAATTAGCCAGAAGATATTTAATGTCAGGCAATCTCCGCAAAACATTCATTTCAAATTGCTCCCGAAATTCTTCGGATTTAAAATAAATGCAGTTTCCCTTAATTGCTTCGAATTGAAGAATAGAATGGCATTCCTGAAGAAAAACCAAGTCCAACTTTTCCGGTCGAAAAATTTCTTCAAGGTCATTAAAAACCTCGGAATAAAGGATATAACGTTTTGTGATTTTATTTAAATCGAAGGGAAAAACTATTCCCACATCAATATCCCCAATTGGGTCCCTTTTTTCTTCAAATTCGCTGTTATTAAGAATTTCAAGTCCTCTTTTCTCCTGGGAACCAAACAGGTAAAGAAGGATTATATTGTGCTTTTCACATATAAAACGAAGCTTTTCCTTTTTTGAAAGACCCATCATTTCACCTTCTTCACTTAAATGGGGGTTTTCCTTTTTATAGTTTTCCTGCTCCACCCATTCCACTGTTAATAAAGAATAAATTTGGTCTGCAAAACTTTTAAGGGAGTTTAGCCCAAGCCTATTTTGAATCAAGACATGGGTTTCCAGCAAAACAAAGGAATTTACTACAAATTCGATTTTTTCCTCAAGTAATCTATACCAGATTTCTTTTGCCTGAGCAGGAAATTCATCTGAGCATTCATAACCGTAAGGAACGCTGAGTTATCGATATAAACTCTCACTATTTGAAGTTCTCCTGTAAATAACGATCATGGTTTTTTGCAAGGTCAGTTATTCGGGAGTCATATTTCCCTGCCGTTTCTCTGGCTTTCAAATATAATTTATCTTTTTCTTCCCTTTCATTTTCTATCTTAAAAAACAAATCCACAGATCGCCTAATTATTTCCGCCAGAGAAACTCCTTTGTGGGCAGCGTATTCTTTTAACCTCTCCATTTGTTTTTTATTTAATTGAATCTGGGTTCTAACCAAGCAAGTTACCCCCTTTTGTTATCATGATGTAGTTGCATGATAAAATGCTTAGACCCCGGGGTCATTTATTTAAAGCGAAGAGGAATCCCCTCTCTTAAAAATCCCTTATAATCTGGACAGGACCAAATTTTTATTAATGACCCTTGCTTTTCAAAACAAAAATGGCTTCAGTAAAAAGCAATCGACAGTTGCAATGTATACGCCGTTTTAATATAATGTATAGGTAGGAGGTGTTGGATATGAGCGAGAAAATGGATCGCCTTCAGTTTTACCTACCCCCTTCTCTCAATAAAAGACTGGATGAGATTGCAAAACAACAAAATGTATCCAAAGCTTATTTAATCAGAGAAGGGGTCAAGAATCTTCTTAAAGAGAAATGCTCTTACTGCCATGATCCCGCTTATTCTTTGATTGGGCTTATCGACGAGGGGATCAAGGATTTAGGCGCAGCAAAAAACCACGATCACTATCTTTATGAACAGGAGGAAAAAAATGATTGTTGCCAGCAGTAACCCAGAAAAGGTTTTTGTGGACACCAGTGCCTGGTTTTCTTTGTTGGTAAAAAAAGATAATAACCACAGTTTAGTTGCCGAAAATTACAAAAAGTTATTGGATAACAAAATTCCTTTAATAACAAGTTCACTGGTAATCGGCGAAACCTTTACTCTTTTGCTTTACCGACATAATCATCTTTCTCAGAAACCTTACTTTTTCCTTCAGCTCATTGGGGAAAGCCCTTCCATTGAAACAGTCTTTTCCTCATCAGAGCTTGAAAAAAAGGGGTTTTCCCTCCTGGAAAAATTTCAGGACCATCGTTTCAGTTTCGTGGATGCAACGTCTTTCGCATTGATGGATGATTTAAAAATAGAGACCGCCTTAACTCTGGATAGTCATTTTTCTATTATGGGATTTGAAGTAATTCCTTTAGACAAAAATGAATTCTGAATTAACCCGGAAATCTTTCCGGGTTTTTTCATTTCTTTTCCTTTTTCGGTTCTTGATCATCCATTTACCTCCGGAACTCCCTGACCCCGAACTATCGGTCTTAATATAATCAAACCAATAAGTTTTTTAGTTTGGGAAGCGAGGGTTTTGGCTCAGCAAAAACCACTCAACTGGTTGGAGTTTCAGCAGAAATTTTCTTCAGAAGAAGCATGCCGACAGCATTTGTTTGAAATCCGCTGGTCAGATGGATTTCGGTGCCCCAGGTGTGGCTATACCAGATCATATGAACTGGTAAAGCACAAGTTGCACCAGGGGGTTAAGTGTAGTTATCAGGTTTCTGTAATTGCAGGAACAGTTATGCACAAGACCCGGACCCCTTTAATGGTCTGGTTCTGGGTGGTTTGCCTGGTTTCCAATGATAAACGAGGGGTATCAGCAGTCTATTTATCCCAACAGTTTGATATCAGCTATCCAACTTCATGGTTATGTTACACAAGATCCGCAAGGCCATGAATGACCGTGACAATAAGTATGCTCTGGCGGGCATTGTTGAGATGGATGACTTCTTTATTGGATCCCCAACTGAAGGGGAAAAAAGGGGACGCGGCACCGATAAAACAAGGAATATAGCCAGCTTATCTCTAAATGAGCCTGATCACCCACTTTTTAGAAAATGCAGGTTATTGATAATCTAAAATCTTCCATTGTGCTCCAGGTTGCCGATCCAGCCATTATCGGAACTACTATCCACACAGACCTCTATAGTTCTTACGGTGGGCTTACAAAAGAAGGCTAGACCCATTTGGCAAAGGAATTTCACCATAAGCAGGACCCGGATTATTTAAATAGGCTGCCCATTATCATCTCAAATGTCAAATCATTTGTTGGTGGGACTTTCCATGGACTGGATAAAAAGCATTTGCAACCTTATCTGGGAGAGTTTTGTTACCGCTTTAATCGCAGGGGTTTCACGGGACAGGGCTTTAACCGCCTACTTGCAGCCTGCTCTTCAGCAAATACGGTTACCTTTGATGAGCTTGTGGGGGTGCCAACCTGAGCAAACTTGATAGTCAAGTTAAATTTTAAATATATTTCTCAAATATTTATTTCTTAAATTCCTGTATATATAAAAATCTGAATCAATAGAAATTATTTCATCAATTTTTTTGTTTTCTGAAATGATTATTAATGTTGCATCTGCAAAATCCATTGGCACATCAGAATATTTTTCTGATAATTCTATTATTCTGTATATATTATTTTGGGACAATTGAACAACATCCAACCCACCCATGCTAGTCCACTTTAAAAAATCAATTTGAACATTAACATTAAAATCTAGCATGTGCATTACTTCTGTAATTACAGGCCAAGAAGTATATAAATAGCCTTTATATGATTTCAGAAGTTTTTTTACAGCTCTATGGTATTTATCATCTTTATCAAACAATGCAATTAGAGGCCCAGCATCAATTAGACATTTTTTCATTAATTTTTCTTCCCATTTCTTTCTTGTAACGGGTAGATAAATCCCCTTCTCCACTACCATACTTTCCAAATAATTCTCTCCCAAGATCATATGGGCGGGCCTTTTTTTCCTTTTCCTCAATATAATTTTCCAGAGCTTCTTTTACTATATCTGATTTAGTTAAATTTTCTTGTTTTGCCAGGAGTTTTATCTTATCTTCTAACTCTTTTGATAATCTTATACTTAACATGTTAACACCTCCGTAATACAAATTGTATTACAGTTCGCCTCCCTTTGTCAATTCTTATTTCTTAGCTATCAAAAAAGCTAACTCGGAAAGATTAAACATTTTTTGGAAAAAGCAAAAGCCACGCTGCTCTTGGAGTCTCCTGAATTGTATCCAAATATTCCCGAAAAACTGTCCGGATGCTTCTGGAACGGCTGTCAGGATGGCCCGGAGTAAGCAATTCAGAAAAAATGGTAGCAAAATTAAAAGCCCAAGAGTAGTCCAACGCATATCTTCTTTAAATACCTACAATGGGTATATACCTTTTCGGCTCCCCTTCCGAGATAATAAAGCAAAAGCGTATTTGTAAGATAAATGGTCAGCCCTTATAATTGATATAAGGAAAATGTTCTGAATAACTGTTTTGTGCAAGTTTCCTTATAAATTCTTCCTGACAAAAAAGGTTTAATAGCTGCTGGAAAGAAATCTTTTCTTTTTTTGATTTGTTTTTTTATCGCGCCAGGTTGATGCCCTTGAATAGCTCATTAAAGCCACTTTCCTATCTGAGATTGAACTTTTTTTGTAATGCTGAATATTTCTGCATATTCAAAGAGATGTCTGAGGTTCTTTTTTGGATCTTTGATATAACGAATAATTGCATTGGAAAACACTTCCTTTTCAAGTTTCCGTTCATAGCGCATCACATCACACATCGTTCGATCCCTGTTAAAAATTTTAATCTCCACTCCCTGGTGCTTAACAATTGATACGCCAACCTTCAAAAACTTAGGATCCTGATAGAAAGGCTTAATCATAGGATAATCGATATTGTATTGACTTTTTTCACTATCTCTATCTACCGCGATTTGCCAAGTTGCTGGTATTCTATCTGTGTAATTATAATGAAGCAAAGCGCTTTCTAGAAAAATAACCGCCCCTGGAAAAAGCCTTGCAATGATTATCTCTTCAGAATTAATCTCTCCTGTTATTTCATAATACCTTTGTTTGATTTTTGAGAGTTCTCCTTGATCAAGCAATTTTTTAATTTGCCGACTATTAAGACCTATGGCATTAAGTTCAGAGGTTTTAAGAACGCTCCCATGTTTTTTGAATTCTTCTACAATTTTACTCTTATCAATCATGCCCACACCTCAATATCCGCATCACGTTTTCAATGCGGGCATTTTAATGCAAGTATCACATTAATCGAAGCAAAATTCAATAAAAACCGTTTTCCCGATATGCTATCTGCTTATTCCGGGCTGTCCTACCTCTATTTTTTTTGGTTTATTCTTCCTAATCCTCTTTTCCCTTTAGACTTCCATGCCGGAACGGCACCAGCAGAAGGATGAAAATGGGTTCATGTCTAATACCTTAATTGTTCGGCTGGTGGAGGAGGTCGTACAAACTATGGTGCCGTAGAGCCCGTGC
>PWGV01000012.1 GCA_003554585.1 Halobacteroidaceae bacterium
TCGCGACCAGCGGGGAACCAAACGTGTAAAAGGAGTTTCCCTGGAAATTCACAGCGGCGAGATCCTGGGTATTGCCGGGGTTGAAGGGAACGGCCAGCAGGAAATGGTTGAAGCGATAACCGGTCTTTTAAGGACGGAAAAAGGGAAGATAAATTTAGAAGGAAGCGAGCTCCAAAACCTGGGAGCAATGCAGGTTAAGAAAAGGAAGATTGGATATATCCCTGAGGACCGGCACAAGCGGGGACTTATCCTTGATTTTAATGTGGCCGATAACATGATTTTGGGCTTTCATACTGAACCCCCTTTCGTGCAGAGATTTTTTATCAGGAATGAAAAAGCCATAAAGGAGAATGCCGCGAAGCTAGTTGAAGAATATGACGTCCGGCCACCCAATATCCAGCAGCAGGTCAGCACCTTTTCCGGGGGAAATCAGCAGAAAATTATCGCGGCCCGGGAGTTTTCCCGCAAGCCAAAATTTTTGATCTGTTCTCAACCCACCCGGGGACTGGATATTGGTTCAATAGAATTTATCCACAGCCAGATCATCGAACAGAGAGATAAAGGAGCTGCAATTCTCCTTGTATCTGCCGAACTGGATGAAATTCTTTCCCTGAGTGATAGGATTGCCGTAATGTATGAAGGCCGAATTGTTGGAGAAATGCCAGTGGAAGAGGCTGACGAAAAGAAACTGGGTAGCCTGATGCTCGGCGGCGGAGCCGGTGAAGAAAAGGGAGGGGATGAAGTTGAAACTGGAACAGAGTAGCTTAACCTCTAGGGACATAATAACTCCCATAATTTCAGTTATTTTAGCCCTCCTGGTCGGAGCAGTCTTTATTTTAATTGTTGGAGAAAACCCCCTCGAAGCCTACTGGGTCCTTTTTTCCAATTCCCTGGTTGGAGTTAGCAGTATCGCCGCAACCTTGCAGCGGGCCACTCCCCTGATTTTTACAGGCCTTGCAGTTGCCTTTGCTTTCCGCTGCGGACTTTTTAATATCGGGGCAGAGGGTCAGCTCTATGTGGGAGCCATGGCTGCTGTGATTGTGGGGGTTACCTTCAGTGGAATTCCCAAGATAATTCACCTGCCCATGGCAATTATCGCGGGTATGCTGGCCGGGGGGCTCTGGGCTTCTATTCCCGGTTTACTCAAGGCCAAACTGGGAGTTCACGAGGTAATCAATACGATAATGATGAACTTTATTGCCTATTTCCTTACTGATTACCTTGTAACAGGTCCGTTCCACGGCGGCCGCTGGACTCCGGAAACTGCAAGGGTTTTCCCCCCAGCCGAACTATCCCGGTTGTTTCCCCCAACACGTCTTAATACCGGGATATTTATCGCTATTGCTGCCATAATCCTGGTTTACTTTATTCTCTGGAGGACCAGGCTGGGCTATGAAATCAGGGCAGTAGGATTTAACCCGACGGCGGCAGAATACGGGGGGATAAGTGTTTCCCGCAATATGGTCATGGCCATGGTTTTCAGCGGGGCCCTGGCCAGCCTGGCCGGAGTAGAACAGATACTCGGGGTGCACGGGCGCTTTATCCAGAGATTTTCCCCGGATCTTGGTTTCATGGGAATTGCCGTGGCCCTGCTCGGGAAAACCCACCCCGTGGGCGTGTTTTTTGCAGCGGTCCTTTTCGGGGCTTTGCGGACAGGGGCAGCGGCCATGGACCGATTGACCGACGTTCCCCGGGAACTGGTGATAATAATCCAGGCCCTGATTATCATGTTCGTTGCCGCCGAAGAACTAACCCGACGCCTTATCGAGAGAAGGAGGCGTGCCTGATATGTGGAATTACCTAGTATATTTTGTTAATGCAACCGTTTTGGCTGCGGCTCTGCGCATGGCTACGCCCCTGATTTTTACTTCTCTGGGAGGTATTTTTGCAGAGAGGAGCGGTGTCATTAACATCGGCCTGGAAGGGATGATGTTGATAGGTGCTTTTACCGGAATGCTCACCAGTTATTTTACCGGGCAACCCTGGCTGGGACTAGTCGGGGCAGCTTTTGCTGGAGGCCTGATGGGCCTTGTCCATGCCGTAGCAGCCGTTACCTATAAAGTGAATCAGGTGGTTAGCGGAACAGCAATCAATATTTTTGCTGTAGGTGTAACTGTTTTTCTCCTGCGCTGGATTTTCGATGTCGCAGGAACCTCCCCTTCTGTTTCCCGGCTTCCCGTGGTGACCATTCCACTGGTTAACAGAATTCCAGTAATTGGGCCGATCATAGGCCAGCACAATATTATGGTTTATTTTGCCCTGGTCCTGGTGGTTTTTGTCCACATCTTCTTATTCAGGACAGTCTGGGGACTGCGCCTGCGTTCGGTGGGAGAGCATCCCAAGGCTGCAGATACCGTGGGAATTAATGTTTTCCTGACCAGGTATCTTGCGGTAATAACCAGCGGTGCCCTGGCCGGCCTCGGGGGAGCCTATCTATCAATTGCTCACCTCAGCCGGTTTGGAGATCAGATGACCGCCGGCCGCGGTTTCATTGCCCTGGCGGCCATGATTTTTGGAAAGTGGACTCCTTTTGGCGCCCTGGGGGCAAGCCTCCTTTTTGGATTTGCCAACGCCGTCCAGATGCGGCTGCAGGAACTCGGTATTCCCTCCCAGTTTGTGCAGATGATCCCCTATATCCTGACCATGGTTGCCCTGGCCGGATTCATTGGGCGGGCGACTCCTCCCAAGGCCATTGGCAAGCCCTACGAAAAGGAATAAGTGGTTTAACGTAGTTTCTCTGGGGGGGGGTATAAATTTCCAGCTCCAATTTTCCTCCCAAGTTAATTGTTTTTTGTCTTAGCTTTTGCTTTGCAGAAAAAACAGGCAATTAAAAACCTGGAAGTGTCCGGGAAAAGTTGATAACCAATCCAGGAAAAAATCAAATTAAGCCTGGATTATGCTGCAAAAACTGCAGAAAAGGCGGTGGTTACATGAAGGTAATGGTATTAGGTGGTGCCGGAGATATGGGTGCCGCCGCAGTTCGCGATCTGGTTAATATTCCCGAGGTAAAACTGGTCACAATAGCCGATATCAATGTTAAGGTCGCCAAAAACCTGGCTGCAACTGCTGGAAAGGATAAAGCAAGAGTCCAGATGGTTGATGCTACGTCACGAGATGCCCTTGTCGGAGCAATGCGGGGTCACGATGTAGTAGCAGGGGCCCTGGGTCCTTTTTTCCGTTTTGAAAGACCCATTGTGGAGGCAGCCCTCGAAGCGGGAGTAAATTATGTGAGCATCTGTGATGACCATGATGCCATCGCCTCGATTCTTCCCCTGGATGATGAAGCCCAGGAATCCGGCCAGATTATTATGAGCGGGATGGGTTGGACCCCGGGTTTGAGCAATATTCTGGCCCGCAAGGGTTTTAACGAAATGGACCGGACCGAAAAAGTCCATATTTACTGGACCGGTAGTACCGGAGACGCTGTTGGATTGACTGTTTTGCTTCACCTGATCCATGTTTTTAGCGGAAAGGTTCCCTCTTTCCAGGGCGGCCGCCAGGTGGAGGTTGTTGCAGGGAGCGGACATCAGAAAATTGAATTCCCCCACCCCTTAAGCGAAATTAATGTGTTTGAACTGGGACATCCCGAACCCATAACCATGCCCCTTTACTTTGAGGGGATCCAGGATGTCCGGCTCAAAGGGGGGCTGGTGGAAAATCATTTTAACCGGATAATCCGCTTTTTAAGCAGGGTGGGTGTAACCAAAACCCAGCGGGGTAATAGAATTGTTGGAGAGCTTTTGAAAACCCTGCTGCCCCTTTTCCCAATCAATAGGAAGCGTTCCTTTTCGGGGGTCAGGGTTGATGTGGAAGGGGAAAAAGCCGGAGAAAAAATCCGCTACAGTTATGCAGCAATAGATAACCCCCGGCGGCTGACTTCGATTCCCCTGAGTATCGGGACCTTTATGGTCGGTCGGGGAGATATTAAACGGCGGGGAGTTTTCTCCCCGGAGGCAGAGGGAGCCATTGATCCCGAAGTTTTCCTCGGGGAATTGAATAAACGGGGGATAATAATTGAGGAAAAGAAGGAAAAAATTTAGGGGCCGGAATGGTCCCTTTTTACTTTAGCTTCCGGAATCGGACCATGGAAACAGGAAAGGGTTTGGGAGGGAAGAGGAGAATAAAGAAATAAACCTGGCAGTCCGGAGGTGAGAACATTAATATTTTCGACAGTGAAGTTGCTGAAGGATACGATGCCTGGTATGAAACCCCACTGGGAAAGCTGGTTTTCCAGGTAGAAAAGGATCTTACACTGCAGGTGGTTCAACCCTCCCCCGGTGAAAAAGGGCTCGACCTCGGTTGCGGAACGGGTGTGCATACCCTGATGCTGGCCCGGCAGGGGCTTTTGGTTAAAGGCATTGACATTTCTGCCCCCATGCTGGAAAAAGCAAGGGAAAAGACCCGGGGCAGGGATATCCCGGTTGAATTCATACAGGGCAGTGTTTACGAATTACCCTTTCCGGAAGAGAGTTTTGACCTGGTCCTGGGTATCACCGTTTTTGAATTCTTGAAAAATCCCCAGGAGGCTGCCCGGGAAGCCTTGCGGGTTTTAAAGCCCGGAGGAAGGATGGTTATCGGGGTCCTGGGAGACAGGAGCCCCTGGACCAACTTTTACCGAAAACTGGCCCGGGAAGGAGATCCGGTTTTCCAGCACGCCCGGTTTTTTTCGCCCCAGGATTTGCTGGACCTTTTGCCCGGGGTCAGGGGAGAATATGAAATGGGACTGCATTTTGGTCCGGATTTTCCTGCCGAAGAAAAAGAAAGGGCCCTGGAAATTGAACAAGCAGGAGTCAGGGCCCGGAAACGAAATGGGGGGTTTATTTGTGGCCTGTGGAAAAAGTAAGCTATCCTGTCAGCTTTCCTTCTATCCCCTGGGGACGGGAGATTATGAAAGGATCATCGGGGAGATCACTGAAGAACTGGAAAAAGCCCAGGACCTGGATATTGAAGTGGGCTCAATGAGTACGCTGGTTCACGGTCCTCAGGAGGCCCTCTGGGAACTGCTTAAACAGATTTCCCAAAAGGCAGATCAGAAGGGTGAGTTTGTATTCTCGCTAACTGTTTCCAATGTTTGTGGCGGGGGCAGGAAATGAATGAAGGATTCTGGAAATAATTATTCCAGGTGAAACCGAGGAGTGAATTGCATGGAGATCCGGTTACCATACGGAAAAGAGGAACTGAATATTGAACTGCCCGGGGAAAGGATAAAGGGAATTTTAGCAACTCCCCTGGGAGAACAAAAACCCAGGGGCGGGGAATGTGAACTGGTAGAAATGGCCCTTGACTCTCCCGTAAGAGGGCTGCCCCTTTCCCAACTGGCTCAGGGAAAAGGAAAAGTTGTCATCATTACCTCTGACCATACCCGGCCCTTACCCTCAAAAGTTACCCTTCCTCCAATCCTGAAAGCCGTGCGCAGAGGAAATCCTCAGGCTGAAATAACAATCCTCATGGCAACGGGTTACCACCGGGCCCCTACCCGGGAAGAATTGGAAGATAAACTGGGGCAGGAAATAACGGGGAAGGAAAGAATATTAATCCATAGTGCCCGGGAAAAAGAGCAGATGGAGGTTGTGGGAAGATTACCCTCGGGGCAGGAACTTGAATTAAACAGCGCAGCCCTGGAGGCAGACCTCCTTTTAGCCGAAGGTTTTATAGAACCACATTTATTTGCCGGTTTTTCGGGGGGAGGGAAAAGCATTCTCCCGGGAATTGCAGGGCAGGCGAGTATTTTCGGGAACCACTGCGCCGAGTTTATTGCCCATCCCCGGGCTCGAACCGGAATTTTAACCGGTAACCCCGTGCAGGAAGATATCCGGGCAGCAGCCCGGCTGGCCGGACTCGATTTTATTTTAAATGTAGCTTTAAATAGCACCCATCAGGTAATCGGAGCTTTTGCAGGTGAACCTGAAGCAGCCCACAATAAAGGATGCGAATACGTTGACAGTCTTACCAGGGTAAAATCCTCTCCTGCAGAGATTGTAATAACAACAAACGGCGGTTATCCCCTCGATCAGAACATTTACCAGGCGGTTAAGGGCATGACCGCTGCGGAAGCGGCCTGCCAGGAAGGGGGCACAATTATTGCCCTTTCCCGCTGCATTGACGGTCACGGAAGCGAAGCATTTTTTAAAGAACTGGTTAAATCTGCTTCCCCGGAAAAAGCCTGGGAAGAAATTTGCAACAGGTCCAGGGAGGAAACCCGGCCCGACCAGTGGCAGGCCCAGATTCTGGCCCGGATTTTGGGCAGGTGCAGGGTGATTATGGTTACCGGGGCTCCCCGGCATATGGTGGAAAGTATGCACATGGAATGGGTCCCGTCAGTTGAGGAGGCTTTAAAAATGATTGATTCGGGGGGACAAATTACCGTTATCCCGGACGGGGTTGGGGTGATTGTTGATGCTGATAGTTAGTGCCTGTTTGATTGGAGTTAACTGCAAATATGATGGAGGCAATAATTCGGTCCCCGAACTGGTAGAATTTTACCGGAAAGGGGAGGTAATTCCAGTCTGTCCCGAACAGCTGGGGGGACTTACAACTCCCCGCCCCCCTGCCGAGATCAGGGGTGGGGATGGAGGGGACATATTGGAAGGCAAGAGTCGCTTAATAACTCCCCACGGAGAGGACGTTGCAGAGACTTTCATCCGGGGAGCGAAGGAAGCCTTAAACCTGGCCCGCCTTGTGGGTGCCGAAAGGGCAATCTTAAAGGAAAAAAGTCCATCCTGCGGCCCTTATTTCATTTATGACGGAACCTTCTGCGGCAGGATTGTCGCGGGGAGGGGAGTAACAGCAGAATTATTTTACCGCGAAGGGATCAGCGTAACTTCAGAAAACGAATTCAAGAGGAAAGGATGAAATGCTTTGGTTGAAAAAGAATTAACCATTAAAAACGAAACCGGCCTACACGCCCGTCCAGCAAATATCTTTGTAAAAAAAGCCAGTTCTTTCAACGCCGAAATAAAAATAACCAAGGACGAAAAAACGGTAAACGCCAAGAGTATTATGGGCGTGATGAGCCTGGGGGCCAGCAAGGGCAGTACTGTCAAACTGCAGGCTGAAGGAGACGACGAGAAGGAGGCTATCAAAGCCCTGACCGAACTTATTGACCAGGGTTTAACAGAAGAGGAGGGTGGATAATGCGCGGAGTTGCAGCATCACCTGGAATTGCCATTGGCACGGCGGTCAAAAAAAAGGACCAGGCCCTGCAGGCGGATCAGCGGGAAATCAGCCCTGAAGAAGTTGAAGACGAACTGAAGAGGTTGCAGGAAGGCCTGGATAAAGCAGTTGAAGAACTGAAACAACTCCAGGAAGAAACCGAAGAAAAACTGGGACCCAAAGAGGCGGAAATATTTGAAGCCCATCAGATGCTGTTGCAGGACCCGGAAATGGTCCAAACAGTTGAAGAAGGAATAAAAAACGAGAAAAAAAATGCGGAAAAAGCCCTGGAGGAAGCAGTTGAACAGTACGCTTCTCTCATGGCAGGACTTGACGATGAATACATGCAGGCCCGGGAAGCGGATATCCGGGATGTTGGAGCCCGGGTCCTGAGGATCCTTAAAGGAGAAAGTGATGAAGAGACCGATCTGTCTCCGGATTCAATAATAATTGCCCGCGATCTGACACCTTCGGATACCGCCCGTCTGGATAAGGAAAAAGTGGTGGCTTTTGTTACAGCTGACGGCTCAAGAACCTCGCATTCTGCAATAATGGCTCGCTCCCTGGGGATTCCGGCTGTTGTTGGCCTGGGCAGGGACTTTCTGGAGGAAGTTGAGGACGGGATGCAGGTAATTGTTGACGGCAATGAGGGGGATATTTACTTAAATCCTGACGAGGAAAAACTGGAAGAATACCAGGAAAAACTGGCCGAGTACAAAAAAGAAAAAGAACGCCTGGCCAGGTTCAAAGATGTTAAGGCGGTTGCTAAAGATGGAGAAGAAATCGAGGTTGTTGGAAATATAGGCAGTACTGAAGATGTGAAACCTCTTCTCGAGCAGGGTGGAGAAGGAATTGGGCTTTTCCGAACGGAGTTTATCTACATGGACCGGGACGATCTACCCGGGGAAGAAGAGCAATTTGAAGCCTATCGGGAAGTAGTCCAGGCTATGGGGGATTACCCCGTAATCATCAGGACCCTTGATATTGGGGGGGATAAGGACCTGCCCTACCTCGAACAGCCCGAGGAGATGAACCCTTTCCTGGGTTACCGGGCCATCAGGCTCTGTCTGGATCAGCCTGAAATATTTAAACCTCAGCTCAGGGCAATCCTGCGGGCCAGCCATTATGGAAATGCAAAAATCATGTACCCTATGATTGCTACCCTGGAAGAAGTTTTAGCAGCCAACAGGCTGCTGAAAGAAAGCCAGAAAGAACTGGAAGAAGAGGGAATTCCTTTTGACAGGGACATGGAAAAAGGAATAATGATTGAAGTGCCCGGGGCGGTAATGATAGCGGATGCCCTGGCCGGGGAGCTGGATTTCTTTAGCATTGGGACCAATGACCTGATCCAGTATACCATGGCTGTAGACCGGGGCAATGAAAGGATTGCCTACCTCCATTCTCCCTATCACCCGGGAGTGCTCCGGCTGATCAAAGAAACCATAGCCGCAGGCCACCGCAATAATATCTGGGTGGGTATGTGCGGGGAAGCTGCCGGGGATGAGCTCTTAATGCCTTTCCTGCTGGGAGCCGGGCTAGATGAATTCAGCATGAGCGCGGGTTCTATTCTGCGAATTAAGGAACTTCTCGGCTTCTGGACCCGGGAGGAGGCCAGAGAAATTACCGAAAAAGCCCTGGAATTAAAAACTAAAGAAGAGGTCAGGAAATTATTAGAGCAAAACAAAAAGACTGCACTCTGAGCAGAGTGCAGTCTTTAAATATTTCCCTGTTTCCATAAAGGAGGCCCGCTCCCTCAAAGCCCTCTAAGTAAATGGCCATCTGGAAATAATCCAGGGTGTTTCCCCCGGAAGCATCCTCCCCGAGGAAGAATAAATCTCTGGCGAATGGAGAATCCTTTCCCTGCAGGTCAAATAAAACCAGTTTTCCTGGTGCTGCTTCTTTTAGCAGGTCCATGTTTTGGAAATCCGAAGAATAGGGGAGAGAGTCATCCAAAGAATAGGGTTCAAGGCGATAGCAGTCTTCATAGGTGTAAAGTATGGAAAACACTTTAACCCGGAGGGGAGATTTTTCCGAAGCCAGGTGAGCGGCCAGCCAGGAGAACCCGTGGTAATCTCTCTGGAAGGTATGCAGGTCCCCCCACTGGGCGAAGAAATTACCCCGGTCAAGCTGAGGATATAATTTTAGGAAATTTTCAAAAGAACGCTCATCCCTGAATTCCGAAGAATTCCAGCGCCCGGTTAACATTAGTTCAAAGGCTTGGAAACCGTCAATTATGTTCTGAACAACGAGCTGAAAGGAAAAGAAATCTTCTCCCAGGGCTTTTTCAACTGCGTGGGATTTTTCTTTAATCTGTTCATTTATTTCCTCGACGGGAGACAGAATCCCCTCGAAGAAATGATCGGGGAGACCGGCATAGAAATCGGTCTGGGCTTTGCGGTAGTGGTCTGGTTTTTGCCTTTTTTCAGCAAATGTTTGTTTTAATTCCTCCAGTTCTGCAAGAGGTTTATCAAGGCCGGGAGGAGCCTCTTCGGGAGTAATAATTTTCAGCAGATGATAAACCGCAATTATTTGCCGGAAAGTTCCGGTTATATCAAAGCCAATGATTTCAATTCTTTCCCCTGGTTCAAGGGTCAGGTTAAATTCCCGTAGCTGGCGGTAAAATTCATACATTTCGTAATTCCTGTGCCAGTAGGGGAGAACAAAGTCCAGGTATTCCTCATTTCCGGTCTGGAGATATTTGTTTAAAAAATAGGCGATCCTAGGGGTTGCTTTGAGAACGTAATAGCGAACGCTGGTATGCTGATGCAGATACTTTAATAAGGCGAGTCTTAATTCTTCATTGGGGAGAATGGCCTGGGTTTCTCCGGCAAAAAAGAACTCATTTTTCTCAAGGTAGGGGTCAAGAAGAGAAAAAGCTTCTTCGAGGTTATCGAGGTCGATTATATCCTGATTTTCCTTAAAAAATTCTGCCGTTTTTCCTTCAAGGACACCTTCTACTTTCAGAAAACTCCCAGGAGGATTAAAAAAGCAAGGGCGATTTTTTTCATAATTAAGCCCCTCCTTTTTGGGATTTTCTTACCTAATTTTTCGGGGAAAGAAAAAATTCCCGCAGAAAAGGAAATTAATTCCAAAAATCCATTGCCCCGGCGGAAAGTTTCTTATTGCAACTATTTATTTTTTTTGGTATGATAATGAAACAAAGGAGATGGGGCCATGCAAAAGGAATCGCTGGGGAAATACATTGCAATTATCTCTAAATTCTGGGGAACAAAGATCAATAACGAAGTTTCCAGGTTTAATATTAACAAAACCCAGGTGGAAATGCTGGGGGTTCTTTTTTATTTTAAGGGTCTTTCCCAGAATGAACTGGGAGAAAAGCTTTTCCTCGACAAAATTACTGTGACCAAAAATTTAAAGGGGCTGATCAGTGAGGGCTACGTGGAAAAAAGGAGATCCCCAAAAGACAGGCGGGTCAAGCGGCTGTACCTTACTCCGAAAATCGAGGAAATAGGCGGGGAGATAGAAAAAATAATTTTTGATGCTGTTTCTACACTGACCCGTGGCTTTTCTCCAGAGGAAGAAAAAATGTTAATTCAGTTAATGGAGAAGATGACACAGAACATTTTTTCAGAGGTATTTGAAGAAGAGAATTGCTCTCGGTCGGGGGAAAAGCCCATTTAAGTTTCATAAACGGGTGAATTGGGGAAATAATAAAGAAAAGGGGTGCATTGTTTTGATCAATTCGGGGAAAAACGTAATTTTTTTATTATTTTTAATTCTTGTTTCCTTAAGTTTAAGCACTTCTGCTCAGGAGGTAGGAATTACAGAGGCAATCGATCTATCCTGGGATAACAGTATTGACCTGCAGATTGCAACAATCGACCTGGAAAATTCCCGCATTAATTATAAAAAAACCGAAGCGGATATAATGCGGACGGGCTCTAGATATGCCCAGCTGCAAAATGAGCTGGGTCTAATGCAGGCTGAGAATAGTTTTTTCCAGTCTGAGAACAGGCTGGTTCGGGACACGGTGAGCCAATATTTCACGCTGATTCTCCTGGAAATGGAACTGGGGAGAAAAGAAGCAGGCCTGGAACTGGAAAAAAGGCGCCTGGAGGAAGTTGAAAAACAGGTCCAGACCGGACACCGCAGTCAGCTGGATTTGATTCAACAGCAGAGCAGTTACAATAGCGCTACTTTTGAGCTGGAAGCAGTTCGCCAGGATTTAATCCAGGATCGGGAGGAATTCAGGTATAAACTGGGGCTGGAGGAACTTCCGTATATAAAAAAGGATATCCTGCTGGAAGTGGAAACCATTGAAATTGACCCGGAGAATTTTCTGGAAAAAGCCCTGGAATCGGCTACTGAAATCAGGGTCAGGGAAAAGCAGCTGGAACTGGCTGAAATCGACCTGAATAGAGCCCGGGAAGCCTCAACTCCAGCCCTGGATCTACAGCAAAAGGAAAACAACCTGGAAATAGCCAGGTTGAATATTACCAAAACTGAACAGGATGTAAGACATCGGTTCCAGCAGATTTATAACGGCTTAGTTCGGGCGAGAAATAACCTGCAGCTGGCCGGGGAGAGGCTGGAAGAGGCGGAAAAGAACCACGAAATAATTGTTCGGCAGGAAGAATTGGGACTCAGAACAATCAATGACCTATTGTCCTCCCAAATTTCTCTTATGGGAGCAAAGGAGAGTTTTTCCCAGGGGGTTAACAGTTACTACCTGATACTGTTCGATATTTACGAGGCAATGGGTCATAACTTGAAGGAGGTCGCCGATGAGATTCTGCAGAATTAAAATCCTTTTAATATTTACAGCAGGCTTTTTGCTTTTGAGTTCTGTCCCCGGGCAGGCCAACTCCCTTGACCTGGAACAAATAGTGCACTGGGGACTGGAAAATGCTCCCGCCCAAAAGGAAATGTTTGCTGAACTGGATAAGGCCCTGCGGGAAATAGAGAAAACCCTGGCCGGTGCAGGCTGGCAGCTCGATATGAGGGGTGTGAGTAACTTTAATGTTAAAGAAAGGGAGTTCCAGCGCCAGTTTGTCAGTCTTGATTTGAACAGGCGTTTTGTTCCGGGCCTTACCCTGCAGGGAAATCTTTCCTATGGCAAAGGTTCAGGGGGGTTCGGTGGAGGTGAATATGAACCGGACCTGGGTATTTCTTTAGCCTACCAGGTATTTCCCCGAACTCCTTCTGCCACCCAGAGAGAATTGATGTCCCGCCAGATCTCCCTGGAAAGACTGCAGAATAATATTCCGCAAAAACAGGCCCAGAATATTTTGGCTTGGGTTGAAGATTACCTCAACCTGGTCCGCCAGGAAGAAAATCTGGTTGCTACAAGGCAGAACCTGGCCCGGGTAGAGGAGGAACTGGAAGAAATTCTCCGTCGTAAAGAAATCGAGGAGGCCGGGGAAATCCAGGTCATCGATTCCCGGGTAGCTCTCCTGCGGGCGGAAAATTCCGTCCAGAACCAAAAGCAGGGTATTGAAAGAAACCGCGAAGAGTTATACAGGGTCCTGGGTTTGCCCGGGGACAAGGAAATTGAACTTGACTTAAATACCGGGTTGATTGATGAACTGGGTGTTTGGGTTGCAAACCTGGGCCTGGAAGAGATGGAAGAGGAAGAAAAAATAGAAGCTGCTTTTTCCGCCAATCCAGAATTAAAGAATCTCCAGCTGGAAATGGATTATTTTGCTCAACAGGTGGGTTGGTTTGAACAGGAACAAAAACCCAGGGTGGACATAAGTGGGAATATTGATGGCTGGCATGACGATTGGGGAGCAGGAATTGGAATCGAGGTTAGATATAACCTGTTTGATAGCGGGAAAGATGAACTCCAGAAACAGGATTTCGAGGCCCAGAAAAAAGAGCTGGAAAATAAAAAAGACGATTTAAAAACAAGCATTAAAACCCAGCTTATTTCTCTGGAGAATTCCATCCAAAACGCCTGGAGCAATGTTGAAGAAAAAGAACTTCTTTTGCGCCGGGCTAAACTGGAAGCGGAAATTAAACAAGGGAATTATCGGACGGGGCTTGCTACTACCCGCGATTACAATCAGTCGCTTCAGGAGCTGGAAAAGGGCCGGTTTGACTACAGTGTAGCCCGGGATGACCTGTTAATTGCCCGCCTTCAGCTCGCTTATTTTCTGGGTTATTCTTTTGACTGGGAACAGGGAGTGAATTGATGAAAAAGAAAATATTAATTTTAAGTGTTGCTTTTTTGATTTTCATAGGGGGTTTTACAGCCTGGCGGATGTTGACCCCGACTTCTGCTGAGTTTTCCCTGGACAGTATTCAACTGGAGGAAAGGATGCTGACCCGGGTGGAAAGGGGCACTGTCCGGGAGACCATTCAGCTTACGGGCAATCTTTCTCCCATTCGGGAGAAAAATCTTTCCTTTCCTTTTTCCAGTGAAATAATAGAAATCCTGGTTACAGAAGGTGACCGGGTGGAAGAAGGTCAGATTCTTGCCCGAACGGATAAAACGCGGCAGGAACTGGATTACCTCCGGGCCAGGAATAATTATGAAAGAGCCCTGATTAATGGAACTCCCAGCGAAGTTCGCGAACAGGAATTGAATCTGCAGGCTGCCGAAAGTGACCTGCAGGAAACGGAAATGACAGCAATATTCTCGGGGCTGATAAGTGAGGTGTTTCTGGAAGAGGGAGACCGGGTTTCTGCCGGACAGAGTGTAATCAACCTGATTGAAACCGATCAATTTAAAGTGGAAGTTGAGATTGATGAAATTGAGATGAACCTGGTGGAAATAGGGCAGGAAGCTATAGTCCGTATCGATGCTATTCCAGGTGCTGATTTCCGGGGAGTTATCGACCGAATTGCCTTTCGAGCACGGGATAATAACGGTGTAATTACCCTTCCCGTTACGGTTTTGCTTACGGATAATCATCCCGCTTTCCGACCCAATTTAACTGCAGAACTGGAGATAATAATTGCAGAAATCAGCGATAACCTGGTGGTTCCCATCAGCGCAGTCTATACCCGGGAAAACCGGGACTGGGTTATCAAGGTTGAAGACGGGAAACCGGTTCAAATCCAAGTGCAGACCGGAATTGATGATGGAGCAAGGATAATTATCCAGGAAGGCCTCCAGGAAGGAGATACTGTTTTAATTAACGCCTATGTTCTGGGTCAAATCGGGACTGGATTGGACCCGGGAGTCTTTGGAAACAGGATGCCCGGGATGCCGGGGGGTAGGTTTTGATGATCGAAGTACGGAAACTGCATAAAACCTATTTCATAGGCAAGATAAAAGTTCCCGCTTTACGGGGCGTTTCTTTTTCGGTTAAGGATGGTGAATTCCTGGCAATTATGGGCCCTTCCGGGTCGGGAAAATCTACCCTGATGCACCTGATGGGCTGTCTCGATTACCCGACTGAAGGAGAATACTGGATTGATGGAAAAGAAATCAGTAGTATTTCCGATGATCGGCTGGCAGAAATCCGCAATCAGAAAATCGGTTTTGTTTTTCAGCAGTTTAACCTGCTTTCCCGGACTACCATTCTGCAAAATGTCGAAATTCCCTTAATTTATCGGGGGGTAAGTTTAAGGAAGAGAAGGCAACTGGCCCGGGAGGCTCTGGAAAAAGTTGGACTGGGCCACAGGTTAACTCACAAACCCAATGAAATATCCGGGGGACAAAAACAAAGAGTCGCTATCGCCCGGGCTCTGGTAAATAACCCGGCCATTATCCTGGCAGATGAACCGACGGGCAACCTAGATTCTAAAACCGGTAAGGAAATCCTGGAGATTTTTACCGACCTTAACCGGCAGGGACATACAATCGTTCTCGTAACTCATGAAAAAGAAATAGCGGAATATTCCAGGAGGGTTATTGAGCTGCGCGACGGGATAATCTTAAAAGATGAGGTGATAGTATGATCCTGGAAACCCTGCGGATTGCCCTGCGCAGTTTGGCCAGCAACAAGCTCCGGACTTTTTTATCCATGCTGGGGATAATAATAGGGGTGGCCGCGGTTATCGCTATCGTTTCTATTGGGACGGGAGCCCGGGGAGAGGTTACAAGCCAGATTGCCAACCTGGGGTCCAACACAATAAATATCAGCCCGGGGATACAAAGGGGTGAGGGAGGCCGAATCAGCCGCCCTTATACCGATATTTTTAACCTGGAACTTGGTGAAAATATCCAAAAATTCAGTCCTGCGGTGCAGGCAATTGTTCCCGTTGGACAGGGAACAGCCCTGTTAATCAGCGGGAGTGCCAATATTCGGGCCACAGTCGTGGGAACCGCCCCGGATTATCAAACAATTAACGATTATTTCCCCGAGCGGGGAAGGTTTTTACTTGCTGAGGATCTTGAGGGGACCGGCAATGTAATAATCCTGGGCTCAGAGGTTGCTGTTGATTTATTTGGGGCAGAGGAACCCCTGGGGAAAAAGGTAAGAATGAACTTTGCCAACAGGACCCATATTTTCACGGTTGCAGGAGTGATGCAGGAAAAAAGTATGGGCCTGGCGGGGAATTTTAATAACCAGGTCTATATCCCTGTTACCACCTATATGCAGAAAGTGGCCAATACCCGCTACGTTGATTCTTACGTTGCCCAGGCCGGTTCTTCGACCGATGCCAAAATTGCTGTAGGGCAGATTGAGTATTTTTTAACCAGGAGCCTGGGAAGTTCTGATAAATTTCGGTTAACCAGTCAGGATCAGATCCTGGAGGTAATTGACCAGGTAACCAGTACTTTAAATATAATGCTGGGGGGGATCGCGGGTATTTCCCTGCTGGTAGGCGGCATCGGTATCATGAATATCATGCTGGTTTCGGTAACAGAAAGGACTCGGGAAATTGGTATCAGGAAGGCCCTTGGAGCAAAACGCCGGCATATTATGCGCCAGTTCCTGATTGAAGCTCTGAGTCTCGGGGGGATTGGCGGAGTAGTAGGGATAGGTTTCGGCCGGTTGGGAGCAGGAGCAATAGCCCGTTTTGGTGGCTGGGCCCCTGTTGTATCGACAGTCTCAGTTTTGCTTGCCCTTGGTTTTGCCCTCCTGGTGGGCCTATTCTTCGGAATTTACCCGGCTTATAAAGCATCACGCCTGGACCCGGTAAAAGCCCTGAGCTATGAATAGGGAAAGAAAATGGAGATAGAGCCGTTCTTAAAAACAAAACTCCAGATTTTTGATTAAGAAGAAATTTCGGGGCGCTTTGCGCCCTTTTTCTATTGCTGTAATTGGTTAACGAGGTGCGCGGCTAATTTCTTGAATAATATGTTATAATATTAGTACGCTTAAAGAATGGAAAAAATGTCAAGAGGAGGTATGTGCAATGGGTGATGCTTTTTATTACTTACAAAAGCCCCAAAATGAACCGGTAAAACACTACCCTCCTGGAAGTCCAGATCGAGAAGCAGTAAAAAACGAGCTAGAGAAGATGCAGCAACAGGAGCTAGAAATTCCCCTGATTATCGGGGGCAGGGAGATTAAAACTGGTGAACTGGGCGAGGTGGTGATGCCCCAAAGACATGGGCATGTCCTGGCTCGCTATCACAAGGCGGGCCCCAGGGAGGTTGAGATGGCAATTGAGTCTGCCCTGCAGGCTCAGAAGGAGTGGGCCAGCTGGGCCTGGGAAGACCGGCTGGTAATTTTCCGCAAACTCGCGGACATGCTTACCGGCCCCTACCGGACAACCATAAATGCAGCAACCATGCTGGGGCAGGGCAAGACTGTCCATCAGGCAGAAATAGAAGCTGCCTGCGAACTTGCGGATTTTCTCCGCTTTAACAGCTATTTCCTGACCGAAATCTATAAGGATCAACCCTATTCGCCGGACGGGGCCTGGAACCGATTGGATTACAGGCCCCTGGAAGGTTTTGTCCTGGCGGTTACTCCCTTTAACTTTACCGCAATTGCGGGTAACCTGCCCACAGCACCAGCCATGGCGGGCAATGTAGCCCTCTGGAAGCCGGCATCAACTGCAGTTTATTCCGCCCACTACTTCATGCAGATGTTAATGGAAGCAGGCCTCCCCGAGGGAGTAATTAACTTTATTCCCGGCCCGGGTTCTGTAATTGGCGATACTGCTTTACCCCATCCCCAGCTGGCCGGAGTCCACTTTACCGGGTCTACGGGGACTTTCCAGCATATGTGGAAAAAGATAGGCGAAAACATTGAAAACTATCACTATTACCCCAGGATTGTTGGAGAAACCGGGGGCAAGGACTTTGTGGTTGCTCACAATACTGCGGAGCCCGCTGAAGTGGTTACTGCCCTGATAAGGGGAGCTTTCGAATACCAGGGACAGAAATGTTCTGCAGCCTCCCGCGCCTATATCCCCAGATCTTTATGGGAGGAGATCAAGGGCTTTCTTGTAAAAACTGTTGAAGAGATTAAAGTTGGCGATATTAATGACTTCAGCAACTTCATGGGTGCGGTTATTGATAAGAAGGCTTTTGATAAAATAACCGGCTATATTGACCGGGCCAGAGCAGCAAATAAAGCTGAAATAATTGCCGGGGGAAACTACGACGACAGCGTCGGTTATTTCATCGATCCAACGGTAATATTAACCACGGATCCATTTTATGAGTCCATGGTCGAGGAAATATTCGGGCCCGTTTTAACTGTCTACGTTTATCCCGACGAAAAATTCGAAGAAACCCTTTACCTCTGCAATGAAACTTCGCCATTCGGTCTAACCGGAAGCATTGTTGCCCGGGACCGGAAGGCTATCAAAAAAGCCGACCGTATATTGAGGCAGGCGGCAGGAAACTTCTATATCAATGACAACCCCACGGCTGCCATTGTTAACCAGCAGCCTTTTGGGGGAGCGAGGGCCTCGGGAACAAACGATAAAGCGGGAAGCAAGATCAACATGTACCGCTGGATTTCGACCCGGGCCATCAAGGAAAATTTTGTTCCACCAAAGGATTACCGCTACCCCTACATGGAAGAAGAATAAAAAAGGAAAAGGCCCGGAAAATAAAGGGGCTCCTGCCGAACCGGCAGGAGCCCTGAATATTTTACTCTTTTTCTTCTTCGTCTTTTTGTTCCTTGTCCTTTTCTTGTTTTTTCGTCAATCCGTCAAACAGGTGTTTTAATTCAAGGGGTAAGGGGAAGGCCAGAATAGACCCGGGTTGTCCGGTAATCTCGGGTATTGTCCGCAGGAGTCGGACAAACATCCCCCCTTCTTCCGAAGAAAGAATTTTTGCTGCCTGGGAGAGCCTCCGTGCCGCCTGCTTTTCTCCCTCGGCCTGGATAACTACTGCCCGGCGTTCCCTTTCTGCAGCGGCCTGGCGGGCAATAGCTTTCTGCAGTCCCTGCGGGATGACCACGTCCTTGATTTCAACTGCGGTAACTTTAATTCCCCAGGGGTCAGTTGCTTCATCGAGAATCTGCTGGATTTTCTGGTTAAGTTTATCACGCTCTGCGAGGAGCTCATCCAGCTCGGCCTGCCCGGCTACACTGCGCAGGGTTGTCTGGGCGAGCTGGGCTGTAGCCATCCGGTATTCTTCTACATTAACAACTGCCCGGCTGGGTTCAACAACCCGGTAATAGATTACGGCGTTAACACTGCAGGTAACGTTATCTCTGGTAATTACCTCCTGGGTTGGAACGTCGAGTGTAACAATCCGCAGCGAGATACGGACCGCACGGTCAATAATCGGGATAATGATTACCAGCCCGGGACCTTTTTCAGCTATCAGGTGACCCAGGCGGAAAATAACAAGCCTTTCGTATTCCTTGGCAATTCTAATGGCATAAACCAGGACCAGGATCAAAATAGCCGCAACAATACCAAGAACCTGTATCGGCATTAATTTTCCCCCCTCTTTAGCTTTGGTCTTCCTTTTTAACCAGGAGTTCCAAACCCTCCTGTCCAACTACCTTAACCTGTTCACCTTCCTGTACTGCCTTTCCGTCAACTTCCCGGGCGTTCCAGAGTTCGCCCTGGGCTTTAACAGTCCCCCTTGGATTGAGGGCCTGGGTAACCCGCCCGGTCCTGGGGACCATGAAGGGTCCCCTCTGCTGGCGCCGGAGGCGTGAACTAATTACCCGCTGGATTACTACCAAAAGAAGCATCGAGACTGCAATACCGACTCCCAGAACCGTAGTCCTGAAAGCCTGGTACCAGTCAGGGTCCATCAGGGGTTCGTGAGGAAGCAGGATTGCTCCGACCACCAGGGAAACGGCTCCCGATATTCCCAGGATTCCGAAACCCGCTGTAAAGGCTTCGGCAATCATTAAGCCAATTCCGATAACCAGGAGAATAATTCCGGTTACGTTGGTTGAGAAGAGTCCCAAACCATAAATAGCCAGAACCAGGGCCAGGGAACCAAGAATTTCGGGAACAAAAGTCCCGGGAGCGCTGAGCCCCAGGTAGACTCCCAGTCCACCAAGCATCAGGAGTAAAAAGGCGATCTGGGGATTGCTGACAAAATTCTGGACCTGTTCCCGCAGGTTCATTTCGCTTTCAATAATTACGGGGTTTTGAGTTTGGAGGGTAAAAGACTGCCCCATTTTTTCCAGGGTATATCCCTCGAGCAGACCGAGCATTTCTTCTGTGTTTGCTGCCATTAAGTCGATAACTTCTTTTTCCAGGGCTTCCCAGGCATCCAGGGTAAGGTTTTCGGTTACGAAACGCTCCGCGATGTCGGCCGGCCGATTATTCTCCCGGGCCAGGCTGCGGAGGTGGGAAGCCATAAACTGGACTGTTTTGTCATCGGCGGGCTCTGTTCCCGCGGGGGTCATGGTTATGGGCTGCGCCGCCCCGATTGTGGTACCCGGGGCCATAACAGCAATATCTGCACCCAGGACCAGAAAAGATCCGGCAGAAGCAGCCATGGCACCCGTAGGAGCAACCAGGACAATAATTGGCCTGGGGTGAGACCGGAAAAGTCGGTTAATTTTTAAGGTCGCATCAACCAGGCCTCCCGGGGTATCGAGCAGGATGATTGTGGCCTGGACTTCCTCGGCTTCCGCCAGCTGGAGATGCCTTTCAATAAAAGAAGCGCTGCCCGAAGTTATGGTTTCCTGGATGGGGATCAGATAAAAGGAGTTTTCATTATCCCGGGCAAAAGGGGTTGGGGAACAAAGAAAAAAAGAAAGAGCTATCAATATCAGAACAGTGGAAATTTTTTTGCCCATAACCCGTCCACCTCCCTCAAATATTGCCACTTTCTATATTTTCAGAATAA
>PWGV01000147.1 GCA_003554585.1 Halobacteroidaceae bacterium
AATCATCCGTTTGCTCCAGTCTATCTATAAGAGCTGCAAAGGATTTTTCATTAATCTCCACTTCTATTCCCAGTTGATCAGCATTTTCTTTAAAATGTTTGGCGATTGCCACATGGGGATCGTTTTTAATAGCAAGAAGGGTAAATTCTAATTCCCCTTCTTCATACCCGGCCTTCTCCATATAGAACTGAGCCTGCTCCATATTCTGGCAGTAGTCAGTAACATCCGGTTTATGAATTGGGAGAGCGAGGGATATGGGAGAAACTGCCGGGATCCCAATCCCTTCATATATTTCCTCAATAATATATTCCCTGTCCAGAAGATAATTTAAAGCCCTACGAACATACACATCATCCAGGGGTAAATGGTAATAGCCCGTGGCCGGGGCCCTCTGTTCTTTTATCCCCGGTTCATTTTCTGCCATTTGTAACATGGTGGCAGTAATTCCACATTGATAAATATCAATATTTTCTTGCCTGAGATTAATGAGCAGTCCGTCACTACCCGAAAAGAACAAAAATTCCACCCGGTCAAGCTCTGGTTTCCCTCTCCAGTAATCCTGAAAAGCAGCCAGTTCCAGTTGTTCCTCCTCCAGCCATTCAATTACCTGGAAAGGACCTGTTCCAATAGGGTGATTGGAGAAATTACTTATTTCCTCTGCATGAGCAGGAACAATATTCAGTCTGGCCATATTACGTAAAATGGAGTCTGTGCTCCGGTTAAGGTGAAAGCGAACAATATAATCCCCTTCGGTTTCAATCCATTCGATATCAGCAAAGCTTCTCTTCCAAGGGGAAAAATTGTCAGAATCCAGAACCCAATCATAGGTATAGCGGACATCTTCAGCGGTGAAAGGTGTTCCATCATGCCAGGTAACATCTTCCCGCAAATAAAAAGTTATTTCATTGTTATCATAGAACCAGTCTTCTGCCAGGAAGGTTTGCAACTCCATATTCTCATTTAAAACCAATAGGGGTTCCAATAAAAAAATCATCCATCACAACAATCCTGGCCAGAGCATATCTATTGTCACTGAGGTTCATGGCCTTGCGGAACTTGTGTAACATTAACCATGCAGTTAGAGCGGATGCCAAACTGTTGGTATAAATTCACTGCTGATACTCCGCGTTTATCATTGGCAACCAGGCAAATCACCCAGGATCAGACCATTAAAGAGTTCCGGGTCATGTTCATAACTGTTTCTGCAGTTACAGAAACTGATAGCTACACCTAGCGCCCTGGTGAACTTGCTATTGGCCAGTGCATATGATCTGGACTGGTATAGCCACACCTGGGGCACCATAATCTATCTGGCAAGCGGATTAAAAATAAATGCTGTCGGCATGCTTTTTTTAAAAAATTTCCGCTTAAACTCCAGCCAGTTGAGCTCTGTTTTTTGAGCAAAATTCAACGTTTCCCAAACAAGGTTTAGTTTGCATTGCAGAAGAACATTCGTTCCTGTTTAGAGAGGTTTTGAGGTAACTTGATAGCCAGGTTAAATAATTATAGGGAAAAGGAATGTCCAGAAAATTTTTTCCTGGGGATTAGCAGAACTGAGAAAGAGAATAAATCTTTTTCATGGAATAAAGGGAAATATTAGGATGTAATTATCAATAATTTTCTGTCAGAAAAACGGGTTGAGAAATCAAAGGAAAGGCTTTCCCTAAAATAGTTGCTTCATTTAGACAAAAAAGGGAAATAAAAGGGTTGGTAGAATAAAAGGTATATAAAGAATAAAATTCTTGTGTGGTGGTTTTTTGTTTAATTTATCTGATAAAACCAAAAACAGAGGGCTGCAAAAAGGAAATATTTCTTTCGGTTCGTTTGTACTCATGCTTACCCTTATTTTCCTTTCTCTTTTTGATGGAGGTTTAGATAGCAATATAATCTATCCGGTTCTGATCCTTTTAGTTTTTGCCTCAATCTACCTGCTTAATAAATATAAAGTTATTTTCAAAATTGATTTTAGGCACCCTTTTTTCTGGTTTCTTTTATTTTTGGGCTGGGCAGGAATCAGCATTTTTTGGTCAATTAATCCTTATAGGACCCTGGTAGAATTTCTGGAAATTTCCTGCTATGGTCTGGTATTTTTTTTAACTGTTCAACAGGATGAAGATAATTTGTTTAGTATTGGTCGGATGGTTTTTTTACTTGGAATTTTTATTGGTCTTTTTGGCATAGCCCAGTATCTTTTCCTGGATACAGGCCGCATAAGGGCAACCTTTTCCAATTCTAACCCCTTAGGGATTTTTCTGGCTATGATTTTTCTTCTGGGCTGGGGCTTTTACCTCCGTTCACCTTCAAAAAAGATTTTTCTGGGTTCCCTGATAATTCTCATTGCTCTGGCCTTAACTGGTTCCCGGGGGTCTTTTATTTCCCTGTTTATTGCTCTGCCTCTTATTTTCTGGGGTTTTAAAAGGAAACAACTAATCAAACCTATTCAGATAACAGTTACCTGTATTATTGTGGCTCTGTTAATAACCCAAGGGATTATGCTGGTTGCACCCTATCTGCAGGATGCGATTGGCACCGGGCATCAGTTGTCAATTTTTCTGACCAGGCCCGAATCCTTTATTGCTTCTTCTGGTGTGGGGAGATTTGCCTATTGGAATGTTGGTGGACAACTGGCTTTAAATGAACCCCTCCAGGGTTATGGTTTGGGTACTTTTTACCTGGCCTATCCCCTTGAACACGCCGGTGACAATTGGTATGCGAGGTTTGCTCATAATCATTATATTCAGACCGCCTCAGAACTGGGGGTATTGGGTCTAATTTTTTTAGGTGGCTTTCTATTTTCTTTTTTAAAAACTGGTTACAACAAGTTGCAAAAAAAGGAATACCCTCCTTTTTTTCCCGGCATTATTGCAGCTTCGGTAGCATTCTTAATCCATATCGGTGTTGACTTCAGCTGGAACTTCCCTGGAACAGCAGTGGTTTTTTTTGCCCTGGTGGGGGCTGTTGTTGGAGGAAAAAAGGTCAGTTTTAAAAGCTTACTCCCTTTTAAGCGCTTTTCAATCCACATTTTCCTGATATTAATTCTCCTGCTAACATTGTGGAAGGGTTCAGCGAATATTTTTTATCACCAGGCCATTCAACTGGATCTTGCCGGAAATGTTTCTGAAGCCGCCAGGGTATATTCCAGGGTTAATTCTTTTTTTCCTATAAATCCAATGGCTTACTCGTTTGAAGGTCGAAACTACTTTATATTAGGCCTGGAAAAAGGTGACAGGGAACTCATTGAAAAAGCCATCAGGACTTCCCAAAAAGCTGTTTCGATATCTCCTGTAGATGGAAATCTACATAATAACCTAGGCAGGCTTTATCGGGAAATTGGCGATTTAGAACAGGCAGAATATCACTTTTTACTTGCTTTGGAATATGCAATTTTTCGACTTGATGTGTTCCTCGATCTGGGGGTTTTATATATGAACCAGGGAAATTTCGAAAAGGCGGAAATGGTTCTACAGGAAGGTGTATCGCGGATTGATATTGCAATCAGGAAAACAGGATCCGAGGAAGAAAAAGAGCAAAAGATAAATCAAGCTGTTAATTTACATTTATTGTTGGCCCGAATTTATGCCGATAATAATGAGCAGCAGCTGGTTGAAGACCATTTGGAGGAAGCTCGGATCCTTAATCCACAACATCCAGGGGTTAAAGATTTTTTTGAAAATGAAGAATAAAAATTAAATTTGCCCGGTTTGCCACTTCCACAAGTTCATCATAGGTAACCGTATTTTTTGAAGAACAGTCTGCAAGCAGGCGGTTAAACCCTGTCTCGTGAAAGGCCTATGATTAAAGCGGTAACAAAACTCTCCCAGATAAGGTCGCAAATCCTTTTTATCCAGTCCCTGGGAAGTACCACCAGTAAATTATTTGACATTTGACAGGATAATGTGCAGCCTTTTTAAATGATTCGGATCCTGCTTATGGTTGAATTCCTCTGGCAAATGGGTACAGCCTTCTTTTGTAAGCCCACGTAAGAACTATAGAGGGCTTTGTGGTAGTAGTTCCTTTGTAATGGATTGATCGGCAACCTGGAGCACAGTGGAAGATTTTAGATTATCAATAGCCTGCATTTTCAAATAAAGTAGTTGATCAGGCTCATTTTGAGAAAAGCTGGCCATACTCACTGTTTTATTGTCGCCGGATCCCCTTTATCCCCTTCAGTTGGGTCTCCAGTCATCCATCTTAACAATACCGGCCAGAGCATACTTATTATCACGGTCATTCATGGCCTTGCGGATCTTGTGTAAAGTTAACCATGCAGTTGGATAGCTGATGTCAAAGTATTGGGATAAATTGACCGCTGATACTCCTTGTTTATCATTGGCAACCAGGTAAATCACCCAGAACCTGGCCATTAAAGGGGGCCGGGTCTTGTGCATAACTGTTCCTGCAGTTACAGAAACCTGATAAATAAACTTAACCCACTGGTGCAATTTGCTTTTTGCCAGTTCATATGATCTGTTATAGCCACACCTGTGGCACCGGAATCCATCTGGCCAGAGGATTTCAAACAAATGCTGTCGGCATGCTTCTTCTGAAGATAATTTCTGCTAAAACTCCAACCAGTTGAGCTCTTTTTGTTGAGCCAAAACCCTCGCCTTCCGAACTGGAGTTCTTAAGCAAACTATTATACCCGAACAAACTTCGCCATTAAGAGGTCCTGAGGTAACTTGATAAGCAGACTTGATTTTGAGGTCTAACCAAACAAAGAGGGGGTTTTAATCATGTAGCCTATACTTGTTTTTTATGGGGTTTTAATGGAGCTGCAGGGGTATTCTTCATAATATTCTGACCGCAGGAGAAAACAAACAAATCTTATCCTACAACCCAATAAAAAAAGGGCCTCCGGGCCCGCCAGAAAACAAAGGAGGTTATAAGAATATGATTAAAAAGTGTATGCTGCTTTCAATATTTTTGTTGACCCTGCTTCTTTTCTCTACCAGCTTTGTTTCCGCAAATGAGCAGGAGGTTATTGATTTTACTAATACTTTTATGGAAAGGTTAAATGCTGCAGATTCTGA
>PWGV01000066.1 GCA_003554585.1 Halobacteroidaceae bacterium
AAAAACGATAGGGGATGCTTAATGGATACTATTAACCAGGTTAAATTTACGCGATTAATTGAGGAAGGCAGAAAAACTAAGATTAAAGGGGATAAACCCCTGGTGAATTTCTTCATCCTTAGCTTTATTCTCGCTTGGATGTTTATGTCGATTGGGGTGGTGCAGAATTACGGATTGGTGCGTTTTCCCATACCCTTAGAACCATTCATTATTCTTGGATCCTGGACGCCGAATATTGCAGCTTTTTTAGTAATGGGATTAATCATTAGAAGAAAAGATGGTATTAAACACCTGATTCTTGGCTGGGCTAAATGGAAAGTAAGCCCCCTATGGTATCTGGTTTCTTTATCACCGGTTCTATTAAGCCTTATTACCCTTGGCATATATAGAGTATTATATGGTGTCTTTCCGACCACAGAACTATTTTCAAATCCGGCGTTATTACTACCGCTGTTATTGATAAATATTTTAACCGGGGCTACCGGAGAGCAGCTGGGTTGGAGAGGTTTTGCACTGCCCTGGTTTCAGACTAAAATGAGTGCTCTGCTTTCCAGTATAGTTTTGGGATTGATCTGGTCTTTCTGGCATATTCCTTTATGGTTTGCTGGAATTGGTCACGAATCTTTTCCGTTCTGGGCTTACTCGATTATCGGTGTCTCTTTTTCCATACTGGTTACCTGGGCCTGCAACAACACCAGGGGCAGTATGCTTATCGCCAGTTTGTTTCACCTCTTTTTAAATCTTGGGGTTAGTATGATTAATCCTATAGCGACTCCATTGCTAGCGGTTGTTTTTGCACTATATGCCCTGATTATTGTAATGATATTTGGGCCTCGGAAATTATCGAGGACAAATGAAATACCCATTAATAAGGATAAAAAATCATGGGTGATAGAGGAGAAAGGCTAATCACATATTCTTAATAACCCACCTGAGAATAATTGCGCCAGGCAGTTTTTATTGACGGGTGCCAACTGTTTGGTTTAATCATGGGGTAATGAACACCGATAATACGGCTATTAGCGGAGAAACGTTGGATTACTGGCCCTGTGTTTTTATGGATACCATAGCTCCCGCTTGGGTTCGATTTTTGTTGGGGAAGAGAGTAATTTTTCTTTTCAACCGGGCCGGAAGAATAATTTCTGGATAACCTTAATTGTTTTTCTGAGACCCATCCCCCTGACCAGGCTTGTATGCCGAAGATATTCTGGCCGGAGATTTTTAGGAGATTTGAAATTTTCTCAAAGGGTAAAAATAAAATTTTTTGAAGCAATCAGGAGAGATTTTGAAAGTTAAGAAGAATTAAAATTGCGAGAAGCTCTTAATTCCAGGGTTCTCGCATTTTTTTGTTTGGAGGAGGAGAATAATTTGAAGAGGCCGGGCGTAGCCACTGGAGTTTTCGGAGAAGAAAGAGAATCCGCCAACTAAAGTGGAGTTTATCTGATGGTTTACCAAAAGGGCAAACAATCTTTGGGGAACACAGGATGGTTAAGGTACAAATATTTTCGGAAATCACCTTTGGTTTTAATGGGATTTTCCTGTTAGCCCAAAAAAGAGGTTTTAAATCCTGTTCGCCGGAATTTCAGAAGTTCCTGAAAGCCGTTTTAAAAGGGAATATTTTGGCAAATGGGCAAAAGAGGGAGGGTTAAAAAAATATATTGACCAATTCGGTCAATGCTGGTAAAATATAATTGACCGGGTTGGTCAATTAAGGGAGGGAGAGAAAATCAAAAAAGAATTTTTCAAACTGGAGACCGAAAAACAAGCAAGGATAATCAATTCTGCAATGGACGAATTTGCTGCCAAGGGTTACAAAAATGCATCCACAAACAATATTGTAAAAAAAGCCGGGGTCAGCAAGGGCATTCTATTTTATTATTTCAAAAATAAAAAGGAACTTTTTTTATTCCTGGTTGATTATGCCCTGGATTTTATAAAAAAGGAACATATTGACCACCTTGACGAAGAGGAGCCTGACTTTATTGAAAGGTATAAAAAGGCCGCCCAGGTTAAGTTAACTGCCTATACCAAAAACCCCCATGTTTTTAATTTTCTGGCTACCGTATACTTAAATAATGAAGCCGAGCTGGATAAGAACAGCAGGGATAAACTAAATAGTTATTACCTGGAAAGCCGGGCAAAACTCTATAAGAATATTGACACATCCCTTTTCAGGGAAGATATTGACCAGAAACTGATATATAGAATTATTACCTGGGCCCTGGAGGGTTATCAGCAGGAATTGATGGCTGGTTTAAAGGGCAAAGACATGACCAAAATAAATTTTGATCCATACTGGGAAGATTTTTACAGGTTTCTAAAAGTATTGAAAAAACTAAATTATAAAGCTGAGGAGGAATAAAATGAGCATTATTGAAATTTCAAATCTGACTAAAAATTTTGGGAAGGTAAGGGCGCTCGACGGAATTAACCTCGAGCTAACTGAGGGAGAAATCTACGGTTTTATTGGCCCCAATGGAGCAGGGAAAACTACAACAATTAGGATTTTGCTGGGTATCCTGAAGCCCGATGAAGGACAGGCCAGCCTTTTTGGGATGGACGCCTGGAAGGACGCTGTGGAAATTCACCGGCGAATTGCCTATGTTCCGGGGGAGGTAAACCTCTGGCCTGACCTTACTGGCGGGGAAGTAATCGACTTATTTGTTAAACTTCGCGGAACCAATAACGAAAGCCGGAGGGAAGAGTTAATTGAAAGATTTGATCTTGATCCGTCAAAAAAATGCCGGACCTATTCCAAGGGTAACCGGCAAAAAGTGGCTCTGGTTGCTGCCTTTTCTTCTGACGCTGACCTTTATATCCTCGATGAACCTTCAGCAGGCCTGGATCCCTTGATGGAAAAGGTATTCCAGGAATGTGTTCTTGAAGCCAAATCCAGGGGAAAAAGTGTTTTTCTTTCCAGCCACATTCTTTCCGAAGTAGAAAGGTTATGTGATAGTGTCAGCATTATCCGCCAGGGGAAAATAATTGAATCGGGGAGCATGCGGGAACTCCACCACCTGACCCGAACCAACATGATCCTTGAAACTAAAGAGGCTTCTATTTCTCTGGAGGGACTGGATGGGGTCCATGAAATCGAAGAAAGCAATGGGGGATACTCGTTCCAGGTTGACAGTGATAAACTGGACGCAGTAATCAAGTACCTGAGCCAGTTTGAAGTAATTAAACTGGAAAGCGCTCCCCCCAGGCTGGAAGACCTTTTCATGAGGCACTACCGGGTGTCGGGGGGTGACCAGAAGTGACAAGAGGCCTCTTTTCCCAAACAGGGCAAAATGCCCGGTTAATATTACGCCGGGACCGGATTCGACTTCCCATATGGCTACTTGCAATTATTCTTCTTACTATTGTTGTTGCTTTCGCCTATACCGGACTTGTTCCTACCGAACAGGAAAGGATGGTAATGGCGGAAACCATGAGAAATCCCGCTGTAACCGCCATGTTTGGCCCCGGTTTTGGCCTGGATGATTATGATTACGGTGCGATTATGGGCCATCAAATGCTTTTATTTACTGCCCTGATTGTTGGAATAATGTCCGTTCTTATCGTTGCCCGGCATACAAGGGGCGATGAAGAGAATGGACGGATTGAAATGATTCGTTCTTTTCCGGTTGGCCGGGTAGCAAACCTGAGCGCCACCACCCTGGTATTGCTGGGAGCGAACATATTGTTGGCAATTTTAACCGGGATTGGTCTCTGGGCAACAGGAATCGAGGGGCTGGACTTAGGGGGATCAATGCTATACGGAGCAGTTCTCGGTGTTTCCGGCTTTTTCTTCGCTGCAACCACGGCTTTCTTTGCTCAACTTTTCGAAAGTTCAAGGGGAACAATGGGGGTATCTTTCGCCTTTCTTGGTTTTGCCTACCTGCTCAGGGCAGTTGGAGATGTGGGTAATGAAACTCTATCCCTGATTTCGCCTCTGGGTTTGGTCATTAGAGCAGAAGTTTATGTTAATAATTACTGGTGGCCTGTTCTATTGACTTTTGGACTGGCAATTGTAATAACGGGCCTGGCTTATTACCTGCATTCTCTTCGGGACCTTGAAGCCGGATTTATTCCTTCCAGGCCAGGTCGGAAACATGCCTCTATTTTTCTCCAGAGTCCTTTTGGACTGGCTTTGAGGTTGCAAAGAACTGCAATTCTAGGCTGGGTGGGTGGTATGCTTGTCCTGGGCGCAAGTTATGGATCGGTCCTGGGAGATCTGGAAACCTATCTTGAAGCAATGGAATTGATCCAGGCCATGCTCCCGGATGTCGAGGGTTTTTCGCTTGTTGAACAGTTTTTGCCCATGTTAATGGCTGTAATATCGATGATCTGCACAATTCCTGTTTTGCTTATGGTGTTGAAAATAAAAGGGGAGGAGACCAAAAATAGAACCGAGCATCTGCTGGCAAGGGCTGTATCCCGTTCCAGGATTATGGGAAGTTTCTTAGTGCTTTCCCTAGTGGTTGGATTTCTTGTCCTGAGTTTTGGCGCAATAGGGATGTGGAGTGCCGGTGCTGCAGCAATGGACGAACCAATTCCTTTGGCTACGATCCTGCCCGCAGCTATGGTTTATTTCCCGGCAATTTTGGTAATGATAGGTGTTGCAATGCTGCTGGTGGGAAATTTCCCGGGAGCAAAAACCCTGGCCTGGGGATACCTGGCCTACTCCTTTCTCGTAGTATACCTGGGAGCTATCCTGCAGCTACCGGATTACCTGGCCGTAATAACGCCCTTCGGTCATATCCCCCGGTACCCGGTTGAAGAGATTGTGTTTTTCAACCTGTTTTTACTTGCACTTATTGGGATTTTGTTAATTATCGGAGGTTTCTGGGGATACAAAAAAAGAGATATTTTTGGTTAAAAATCCAAAAAGATTAAAAACAAACCCCGGGTGAAAATCCGGGGTTTTTTGTGCGACGGGCAGTCACATCCGTTGTGGAACAACACAACAATATTGCTGAAAAGAACGGCGACTACGTTACGGTGGTAAAACGGGTCGAGAGTTC
>PWGV01000063.1 GCA_003554585.1 Halobacteroidaceae bacterium
GGTGCTGGAGATACAAAGTTTCCCATGTATGCTTCTATTTTAGGGATCTGGATTATCAGGTTGAGTCTGGCCATGGTTTTAGGAATATTTTTGGGGATGGGGCTACTGGGAGTCTGGCTTGCAATGGCCATTGATCTATATTTCCGCGGGTTCCTGTTTTATTTTAGGTTTAGTTCCGGTTACTGGAAAAATATTGAGGTATAATTACCAGAAAAGCCTTATTTTGGTTACGGCCATTTATTTTCGTTTTTTTAAGGTTTTTTGAAGGGATGGGGGATTCTTTGTTGAAGTAATTTTTATTCGGAAGTAGCCTAAATTACATTAGATGGGGGGCAAGGAAAAGGATGGAATAAAGTTTAAATGAAAAACAGAAAAGAGAAACAAATTGAAAGGTTTTAAAAACACATTATTTTCCCTCGAACCAACTAAACCCTTCCTAACCAAATTTTTTTCGCCGCAGGGAACAAATTCTAATGATACAGCATAATTTAATCGAGGAGGTCCAAAATTGAAAAAGTACTTTGCTCTGGCTTGTATATTAACGTTAACGGGATTACTTATTCTATCAGGGTGCGGGGTGTTTTCCGGTCCTGGATCTAAGGGGCAGGGAATGATCCAAATCTTAACAGAAATCCCCCAGGATGATTTGAATAAAGTTGAAGACCTTGATGGATCCCATTTAAAAAATATAATTTTTACAGTTTCCCAGGGGAGCCAAATGTTTGTCCATTTTGAAAAGATAGATAGCAGTTCAAGCAATGTCAAAGCTTTTTTTGAAGATTTAAAAAATGGGACCTGGGAAGTTAAAATTGTAGTTGAAGACAGGAATGGATATGAGATTTTTTCAGGTTATGCCGAAGCAGTAATTGAAGCTAACGCCGTAACTGATATTTCTGTTGATATTGATTTGACTTCTTCCCGGGTAAATTTTGAAGTATCCCTTCCCCAGGGTAATAATCTAAGGGGAGATATTGTCCTGAAAAATAATCAGGGTGAAACCCGGCGGGAAGAACTAAATATTAATGGCGGCGCCGGTTCAGTTCAAATCCCCAACCTCGCTCCTCAGAACTGGCAGGTAGGACTTGAAATTAAGGATGGAACCGGGGAAACGTTATTTGATGGGTTTAGCTCCCAGGTTTTGAAGATTTATCCCGGGCGAGATGGAGACGCTTTTTTGAACCTTTCTAGCTTTGGCGGACAAATTTATGTTGATACAAATTGGCTGCCAATACCAGAACCTGTAGTTGGACTTGAAGGGTTGTATAAAGAAGGTGGGCTTAATCTTTCCTGGAACCCGGTGAATTCTAACGACCTTGAAGGGTATCGAGTTTTCAGGAGTACCGAGAAAGATGGTATTATGAAGGCTCTTAACCCCGAGCTAACTGAGAAAAATGAATTTTTCGATGAAGAAATAAAAGGCGGGCAGGATTATTTTTACTGGGTGGTGGCCTACACAGAAAATGGCTATTCCAGTCGCCTAAATGACCCTTATGAAATTTATATTGAAATAATCGAGGGGGTTTGGGGTAAAATTTCTGTGAAGCATGATTTCCCACCTCCTGTTTTCAGTAGTCAAAATGGTTTTAATGCCACCGGACCGGCAAAAGAGGCCGGGTTATTTAAAGAACCACCCCTCGAACCAGTTCCGGGAGAAATGATTGTTAGCTTCTCATCCCTTTCTGCGATGGGGGAGGTAAAAAGCCAAATAGAAGCAATGGGAGCAGAGATACTGGACAAAAATGAGCGGGTTAATGCTTTCCTGGTAAGGGTTGAAGAAGGGGATGTTCAAACCTCTTCTTTTGAACTGATGAATATCAATGGAGTTCGTTATGTTGAACCCAATTACAGGATGTATGCTCTGGGAACCAATCCCAATGATCCCCGGTACGAACAGCAATGGCACTACCCTTTAATCCGCCTCCCTCAGACCTGGAATATAACGACAGGGGATAGGAATTTAAGGATAGCGGTTCTGGATACTGGTTGTGATGCCAACCATCCTGATTTGGGGCCAAGGCTTGACACCAGCAACGGATACAACTTCGTGGAGGAAAACAATAACACCCATGATATTCATGGACATGGAACTCACGTTGCCGGGACCATTGGCGCTGTTACAGATAATAACCTTGGAGTTGCGGGAGTAATGTGGTCAGGGGAAATTCTTCCCGTCAAAGTTCTTGGTGATGATGGAAGCGGAAGTTACTGGGCTGTTGGTAACGGAATGCTTTACGCAGCAGGAATCCTGGATGGAGAGAATATGCCCAATAATCCCAGCCCTGTGGATGTAATCAATATGTCCCTGGGAGGGAGTTCTTCCAGTGATTTTATTGCAGAGGTCGTCCAAGAAGTTCACGCTACCGGAGTAATTATGGTTGCTGCTGCTGGAAATTCTGGAGGAGCCATTGGATATCCAGCCAAATACCCGGAAGTAATCGCGGTGGGATCTCTTGACCACCATAGTACAGATGAATTAAAACTCGCCTCCTATTCCAGCCGAGGGCCTGAGTTAGATATTGCTGCACCCGGTGGGGCAGGATCAGAAGGAGTTTTAAGTACCATTCCCGGAGAAGGTTACGATGCAAAAATGGGAACTTCCATGGCTGCCCCTCATGTTGCTGGTGTGATCGGGTTGATGCTTGCAGAAGGTATTCCCGCCAGCCAGGTTCGGGATATTATTAAAGATACCGCTACAGTCTTTGGACCAGAAGTTAGCGGACTTGCTGGAGGGGGAATTCCTCCAGGAGATGGTGATGACAAAAAGATGGATTTTGGCCTGATTAACGCATACTGGGCAATAAATAATGTTGCCGAAATAAAGGTGTTTTTGGGGACCAGAACCGGAGATACTATAAATTCCGTGGTCGAAGCCAATATCGACAACCTTAAGGGGGGGAATTATAGTTTTTCTGCTCCTCCTCCAGGGACCTACCGTGTTTTTGCCTGGATAGATGTCCGGGGCAACGGAAAAATTGAAAGTGGAGATTACCTGGCCCAATCAGAAGAAATTACTTTTAGAGCCGGCGATAAGATCAACCTTAACCTAACCTTAAGTGAAATAATTGAATGAGCAACTTCGAATAATTGTTTGAAATAAGAAAAGAAGCGGAAAGGAGTAAAACTCCATTCCGCTTCTTTTCTTTCAATAGTTCTCCGGGATTTTTAATCAGTATTTTTTCCCAGGTTTAAAGGTTTGCAAAATTAGGTTAGTTTAAAGCTGGTTTAAAACTTCCTGGGTAATATCTATTACCTGGGGCAAATCAAGTAATTCTTCAACGTCTTCAATTATTTCTCGTATTTCTTCAATTTCCACAAATTCTTCAATTTCAACTTCAAGCTCCTCTATTTTTTCCTTATCGGTTAAGATATCTTCAACTTTTTCAGTTACATCTTCCCGTTCAAAATCAGAAATGGTATCCAGAATGCCCTCAAGATAAAGTTCCATGGTTGCGGTGTTGATAACAATTTCATAACCCAATTCCTTGGCGATCTCATTTACTTCTTCGTGGGTTATATTTTCAATATCTTCATCTCCCATAACAGAACTTAAAAGGCTGGGAAAATCTACCAGGGCAATCTCAATTTCATTTTCTTCTCCAGAATCTGCTAAAGCCAGTGGGCTTATTACCAAAACCCCAAGCAAAAGAAAAAGAAATATGTTTTTACTATGCATGTTTTGGATGCCTCCTTGTAAATTGTATTATCTTAACAATAACAAAGAAATTTGATAAAAAAGTGAGAAAACAGGAAAAAAACTTTGATAAGATGGATTGCCCCCATAGTTTTTTAGAAGACCCTTTACTTTCTTGCATTACAGTTTCCTTTATTTACCGAGGGAGTTTTTGCCCAAAATGATGAGGATTTAAAATTAAAAATAAAAACCCTGATTAAAACAATAGATAAAGCCTGGTGATAGAGTTCTTCTAACAAAATGGGGCGTCATAAAACTGCAGGAACACAGCCCCTTATATGAGGATGTTCTCATTTATTGGTTGCTTGAAAATTAAGCGAAAAAAGGAAACCCCCGGAGCGGGGGTTTCCCATGATTATTGCTTTAATAACGGAAAATTGCTGCAAGGTTATCTTCACCGGGGACTTCTTCAGGAGGGACGGGGTACACAACTCCCCCGTTCAGGAAGGTGTGAACTGCAGAGAAATCAAGAAGGTCCTCGCTTTCTCCCTCCGAGACATTTTCTTTTACATTTACTTCATTGGAATTAAGGTTAATATCGCCCAAGATGCTAATACCAGTTGCAACAAAAAGCAATTCAACCCTTCCGTTGGCTGCCGCGGGGGCAACCTCGCGGATATCTGTTGAGGTTTTCCCTGTTCCACTTAGTTCCCGGAAACGGGCTGCAGCATTGTCCAATTTTTTTCGAAAAAGGGGTTCAACAACTTCCCAGGCCTGCTCTTGAATTTCTTCATCTCGAAGGAGATCCGGGTTTCCTTCCACATGGTCATCAAGTAAATTGTTGCAGGTGGTTATTTCTTTGTATATTGGGAAGAGAAAATCAACACCGGCAAATACGATTGGAGCATTATCCGGGCCAAGGTTTTTAACAAGAGCTCGATCAATCTGATGGAAAAAACGGCGGAGGTTTTCTTTTTCAACATAATTTTCATCGCCATGACCGTAGGAAACTGCAGCCCTGTGTCCGTCACCATCCGAAGGGGCGCGGGTGTGGAAGTGGACCTGTTTTTCGGGGTCATCATATTTTAAAACTTCCTCCAGGCTTTCCGGTGCGCCATCAATTTCAAGCCTGACTGCGCTGTGTGGGGTACACTGCAGAAATCGGACCTGCTTTTGACTTAGAGCCAGGACGTAAAAGCGGTCTCCCATACTGAACATTCCCAGCAAGGGTTTGATAAAGAATCTTTGCCCTACTGCTGTTCTTTCCCAGACTTCAATGGGAAGTTTAAAGTATCGGAATAGGTCCGGAGCGATAAAAATCGCAAGGCCGTTTTGTTGATGCTGCCAGAACAGACTA
>PWGV01000092.1 GCA_003554585.1 Halobacteroidaceae bacterium
AGGAGGGTGAAGGAAATGGGAAAAGAGTACAGGGCTCCAAGGGGAAAAGAGCTGAGCTGTAAAGGGTGGATTCAGGAAGCTGCCCTGCGCATGCTGCTTAATAACCTTGATCCTGAAGTTGCGGAAAAACCAGAAGAACTTGTGGTTTATGGAGGACGGGGAAAAGCAGCACGCAACCCGGAGGCTTTGGAAAAAATAATTAAAACCCTCAAAGAACTAGAAAACGATGAGACCTTACTGGTTCAGTCGGGAAAGGCCGTCGGCGTTTTTAAAACTCACCCGGACGCTCCCAGGGTGCTCCTGGCGAATTCGCTTCTGGTTCCCGCCTGGGCTGACTGGGAGAATTTCTGGGAACTGGAGAAAAAAGGACTGACAATGTACGGGCAAATGACAGCAGGAAGCTGGATTTATATTGGAACTCAGGGTATTTTGCAGGGCACCTATGAAACCTTTGCAGAAGCGGCAACCAAAACGGGCCGTGAATCCCTGGAGGGGACAATCACCCTTACTGCAGGGCTAGGGGGCATGGGAGGTGCTCAGCCCCTGGCAGTAACCATGAACGGCGGAGTGGCCATTGTCGTGGAAGTTGATGAAGGGCGAATCGACAGGAGAATTGCCGACCGTTACTGTGATAAGAAGACCGAAAGCCTGGATGAGGCCCTGGAATGGGCCCGGAAAGCTGCTGCTGAGGGAGAAGCTCTTTCCATAGGGCTTTTAGATAATGCTGCAAGAATTTCTCCTGAACTGGTCAAGAGGAATTTTATCCCCGATTTTGTCACCGACCAAACTTCTGCCCACGATATTTTAAACGGTTATGTTCCCCTGGATTATTCTGTTGAGGAGGCAGACCGCCTAAGGAAAGAAGATCCAAAAGGATATCAGGAAAAAGTCCTGGATTCAATTAAAGTTCACGTGGAAGCAATGCTTGAATTACAAAAAAGAGGAGCTATTACCTTTGATTATGGTAATAATATCCGGGAACAGGCCCGCAAACGAGGAGTGGAAAATGCTTTTGATTTTCCGGGTTTTGTTCCCGCTTTTATTAGACCCCTTTTCTGCGAGGGGAAAGGACCTTTCCGCTGGGTTGCAATTTCCGGGGACGAAGAAGATATTTACCGGATTGATAGAAGAATAGAAGAAATTTTTCCTGAGGATGAACGCCTGTTGCGCTGGATTAAAATGGCCCGTGAACAGGTGAGCTTCCAGGGTTTACCCGCCCGGATTTGCTGGCTGGGTTACGGTGACCGGGCAAAGCTTGGGCTGGAGATGAACCGGATGGTAGCAAATGGAGAACTGCAAGGGCCAATTGTAATTGGCCGGGATCACCTGGATACGGGTTCGGTTGCTTCGCCATACCGGGAAACAGAAGGAATGAAAGACGGTAGCGATGCAATTGCTGACTGGCCTATCCTCAATGCTCTTTTAAATACTGCTGGTGGGGCTTCCTGGGTCAGTGTTCACCATGGAGGCGGAGTCGGAATCGGTTATTCCCTGCATGCAGGTATGGTGATTGTTGCTGATGGAACCCCGGAGGCAGAAAAGAGACTGGAAAGGGTTTTAACCTGTGATCCGGGGACAGGAGTTGTTCGCCATGCGGACGCAGGGTATGACATGGCCATAAAAACAGCCCGGGAAAAAGGAATAACAATACCTTAAAGGAGGTTTTGGGGATGGATAGGATAGTTGAATGTGTACCCAATATCAGTGAAGGTAGAAATAAGGAGATTGTTGAGGCGGTAGTTGATGAAGTCAGGGGAGTTGAAGGTGTCCGCCTTCTTGACTATTCTTCTGATAGCAGTCACAACCGCTCGGTTATAACTTTTGTAGGAGACCTGGAACCGGCAAAGGAAGCAGCTTTCCGCCTGGTAAAAAAAGCCGGGGAACTAATAGATCTTGATCAGCATACAGGAGAACACCCCCGAATGGGAGCAACTGATGTCCTGCCCTTTATTCCCATTTCCGGAGTGGGGATGGAGGAATGTGTGGCTGCTGCAGAAGAAGTTGGCCGCCGTATTGGGGAAGAACTGGGAATTCCTGTTTTCCTTTATGGAGAGGCAGCCCGGGTTCCAGAGAGGAAAAACCTGGCCAAAATTCGCAAGGGACAGTATGAAAAGTTAAAGGAAATATTGGCTACCGATCGCATCCCCGATTTTGGCCCCCAAACCATGCCCAAGATGGGAGCTACTGCAGTTGGAGCAAGAATGCCCCTGGTAGCTTACAATATTAACCTTGATACCTCCCAAAAAGAAATCGCTGATAAAATTGCCCGCTGTATTCGAGGTAGCGGAGGGGGCTTCCACAATGTAAAAGCCATGGGCGTATTCCTGGAAGACCGGGGAATTGCCCAGGTTTCGATGAACCTGGAAAACTTTGAGAAAACTCCGATTTTCCGCGTTTTTGAAACTGTAAAAAGAGAAGCCCAGCGGTACGGGGTAAATATTGTCGGTAGTGAGATAATTGGTCTGATTCCGCAAAAGGCCCTGACCGATGCTGCTGATTTTTACCTTCAGCTAGAAGAATTTACCCAGGAGCAGGTCCTGGAAAACAAGATTTTTCGTGGTGAATAAAAATGGCTGAAAGAGCAGATCTTTTAATATTTGCGGGGAAAGTTGTTACCTCCACCGGGGCCAGTGCAAAGCCCCTTACAGGGGAGGAATTTGGCCAAATAAAAGTTATTGATCAAGGTGCTGTTGCTGTAAAGGATGGAAAGATTGTTGCTGTGGGTCCCGAAAAAGAGGTGGAAGAAAAATATCCCCAGGAACAGGCCCGGCGGGTAATAGAAGCCCCGGGAAAAACCTTAACCCCGGGATTGATCGACCCCCATACCCATACGGTTTTTGGGGGTTCCCGAGAAGATGAGTTTGCCCTGCGTATTTCAGGAGTGCCCTACCTGGAAATCCTCAAAAAAGGAGGGGGCATACTCGATACAGTTCGAGCTACCAGGGAGACGCCCTATGTTGAGTTGCTGGAAAAATCAAGAAAAAACCTGGATCGAATGCTGGGCCAGGGAACAACAACTGCTGAAGTAAAAAGTGGTTACGGGCTTGATCTGGATACCGAGATGAAAATGCTCCAGGTGATAAAACAACTGGACGCTGAACATTTTATGGACCTGGATCCCACCTTTTTGGGAGCGCATGCACTTCCCCCGGAGTACCGGGAAAGGCCGGATGCCTTTATTGCTTTTATGGCCGAAGAAGTTCTACCCCGGGTAGCCGAGGGGAACCTGGCCAAGAACTGCGATATTTTTTGTGAAGAGGGAATTTTTGATATTGAACAATCCCGCCGGCTTTTAAGAAAAGCCCAGGACCTGGGGTTTGATATCCGTTTCCACGCTGATGAGATGGTCAGCCTGGGCGGAGCCCAGCTGGCTGCAGAACTGGGTGCAAGATCTGCAGATCACCTCCTGAAAATTTCCCGAGATGGGATGCAGGCGATGAGTGAAAAAGGAGTTGTGGCAACCCTTTTGCCTGCGACACCGTTTACTTTAATGAAGGATGAATATGCGCCTGCGAGGGAAATGATAGAGGCTGGAGTGGCTGTTGCCCTTGCTTCTGATTTTAATCCGGGGAGCTGTCCCACTCATTCTCTAGCCCTGGTTATGACCCTGGCCTGTTTGCAAATGAAACTAACTCCCGAAGAAGCTCTAAACGGGGTAACCATTAGTGCTGCGCACAGCCTGGGTAGGGCTAAAGAGATTGGGAGTATTGAAGAGGGAAAACAGGGGGATCTGGTCCTCTGGGATGCTCCAAACCACAGGTTCCTGCCGTATCATTACGGCACCAACCTGGTTGAAACTGTAATTAAAAGAGGCCGGGTGGTTGTGGAATCTGGAAGGCTCAAGGAGGGAAAAAAATGAATATAAATGAATTTCTCGATGAAGTTGCAAGCGGAAACCCTACTCCCGGTGGAGGTAGTGTTGCGGCCTTCTCGGGGTCTTTAAGCTCAGCCCTGGTCAGGATGGTCAGCAATATTACCCTGAAAAAAGCCGAGGGTGAGAAGAAAGAAAAGTTTGAAAGTTTAGAGGAAGAAGCCCGGGTTTTGCAGAATGAATTATGGAGGCTGGTTGACCGGGACGCAGCATCCTTTAACATGGTAATGGGTGCCTTTAAGCTGCCCAAGGAAACTCCCGAGGAAAAAGAGAAAAGAAAGGCAGAAATACAGCAAGCCTTTCAAGAAGCGACCCGTGTTCCTTTTGAAACAATGGAGAAATCCCTGCAGGTCGCAAGACTAGCCTTAAAGGTGATGCAGGAAGGAAACCCCAACTGTATTACCGATGGAGCGGTGGGTTTTTTGATGGCCCATGCCTGTATGAAGGGCGCGGCTCTCAATGTTCGAATTAATTTAGGATCAGTCAAGGACGAGGAATTTAAAGAAAAAATCACAAAGGGGGTTGATAAGTTTTTAGAGGAGGCATTGAGATTGGAGGATGAAGTTAACAAACTTATTGGAGAAAACATATAAAAAGGAGGATGATTTAATTTGAAATCTGATATTCAAATTGCACAGGAAGCAAAAATGGAACATATTCAAAAGATCGCCGACAAGGTTGGCCTAAAACCCGAAGATATAGAACTTTACGGTGATTACAAAGCCAAGGAAAAATTTGAAGCAATTAAACGGCTAGAAGATGCACCCGATGCCAAACTTGTCCTGGTAACAGCTATTACTCCTACCCCGGCCGGTGAAGGAAAATCAACCACTACCGTGGGCCTGGGCGAGGCTTTAAATAAGATGGGTAAAAAGACAGTCATCGCTTTGAGGGAACCTTCCCTGGGGCCCTGTTTTGGAATTAAAGGTGGAGCCGCAGGTGGCGGCTATGCCCAGGTTGTTCCCATGGAAGATATTAACCTTCACTTTACTGGAGACATGCATGCCATTAGCGCTGCCCATAACCTTTTAGCCGCGGCTCTTGATAATCATATCAAGCAGGGGAATGAACTCGGTATTGATCCCACCAGAGTATCCTTCAAGCGGGTAGTTGATATGAATGACCGGGCCCTTCGGGATATAGTTATTGCCCTGGGTGGACCGGCCAACGGAATGCCCCGCCAGGATGGGTTCATGATTACAGTAGCTTCAGAAATTATGGCTATCCTCTGTCTTTCCCAGGACCTGGAAGACCTGAAGGAACGGCTGGGGAATATCGTCGTCGGAAGCACCTTCGACCGCAAACCCGTTACTGCTAAGGAACTGAAGGTCCACGGGGCAATGGCCGCCCTGTTAAAAGATGCAGTTAAACCCAACCTTGTTCAAACCCTGGAAAATAACCCCGCTTTTGTTCACGGGGGGCCATTTGCGAATATAGCTCATGGTTGTAACAGTTTGATTGCTACCAAACTGGCGCGCAAACTCGGCGATATTACTATTACTGAAGCCGGTTTTGGTGCCGATTTAGGTGCGGAAAAATTCTTTGATATCAAGTGTCGTTTCGGCGGTTTGGATCCAGAGGCTGTGGTTTTGGTTGCTACCATTCGCGCCCTGAAGATGCACGGCGGAATGAATAAGAAAGAACTGGAAAACGAGAACATAGAAGCCCTGAAAAAAGGCGTCGAAAACCTGGAAAAGCACATTGAAAACATCAAAAAATTTGGTCTTCCCCTGGTTGTTGCAATTAACCGCTTCCCCCACGATACGGTTAAGGAAATTGAACTAATCCGCGAACACTGTGAAAAGCTTGGGGTTGAAGTGGCCCTTTCGGAGGTCTGGGCCAAGGGTGGAGAAGGTGGAATTGAACTTGGTGAGGCCGTGCTCCGCGCCCTGGATAAAGAATCCACCTTCAAGTTTCTCTATGAATCCGACCTCCCCATAATGGAAAAGCTGGAGAAAATTGCAACTGAAATTTATGGGGCAGATGGTGTTGATACAAACAAGGCTGTTGAAAACAAAATCAAGAGATTAGAAGAACAGGGTTATGGCAACATGCCAATCTGTGTGGCTAAGACTCAGGCTTCTCTCTCAGATGACCCAACTCTGGTGGGCCGCCCTCGTAACTACCGGGTTTCCCTCCGGGATATTAATGTTTCAGCGGGAGCAGGGTTTTTGGTAGCCCTGATGGGCAGTATTATGGTCATGCCCGGCCTGCCTAAGAAACCTGCAGCCGAGGAAATAGACGTCGATAAAGACGGAAAAATTTCAGGATTGTTTTAAAAGAGGCAAAAATGCCGCCGGGGTTCTCCCGGCGGTATTTTTTTGCGGGGGGAACTTAAATTTTTTGGCAAACTTGATTTAAAAGCTATTTTGGGTGTAATTGGTCTTGCTAACAATGGCAGGAAATGTTAAAATAAAGACGCAGGCGGCATCTGGTTTGAGCTGCACTGGAATTGCGGAAAAATTTGGTTTTCGCTTGGATCTTCGGACCGAGACGAAAGGAGGAGAAAAAAATGATTGTTGAAGATGCCTTGCTTAGGATCGGGAGTGGCATCTATATTTTTTTGAGCGGTGGTGGATTAGATGAAAGATAATCCTTCCATCGCTTTTGTTGGTCCTGGTAAGGTTGGTTGTGCTCTGGCGGCAATAATGCAGGAAAAGGGTTTGAATATAATTGGCGCGGCTACGAGGCCGGAATCTGTTGGTGAAAAAAAGCCCGGCCAGGAAGTTTTCCCCTATTTAACTTCAGATCCGGTCAGGCTTGCTCAAAATGCCGATATTATTTTTATTACTACCCCTGATGACCGGATTGCTTCTATTGCGGAAAAACTTAAAAAGGAAAAAGCCCTGAAACCCGAAGCTATACTGGTTCATACCAGCGGACATCACCCCGCTTCAATTCTTGGAGATAAGAATGTCCTGGCCATGCATCCCCTTTTATCTATGGCCCGCTGGGATCTGGCCCGGGAAAATATTAAATCCGCCTGGTTTTTCCTTGATGGAGACCAGGCAGGGTTAGAAAAAGGAAAAGACCTTGCAGAAGTTCTGGGCTTGAACTGGACAATAATTGAAAGTGGGAAAAAAGCTTTTTACCATGCTGCGGCTGTCCTTTTTAGTAATTACCTGGTGGCACTGGTCAATGCGGGTCTGGAACTACAGCAAAAAGCTGGCATCTCAAAAAGCACAGGTTTAAAGGCAGCACTGCCCTTGATTGAAAGTACTTTAAATAATCTCCATGAACTTGGCCCGGTAGAAGCGCTAACAGGGCCCGTTGCCCGCGGAGATAAGGGAACTGTTGAAGGGCACTTAAAGGCAATGAAAGAGGAAAAGGGGCTTTGCAGTCTCTACCGCGAGTTGGGATTATACACCCTGGAGATTGCCAGGAAGAAAGGTTTATCGCCGGAAGCCTACAGGCAGATGCTTAAAACTCTTGAGGAGGGGATTACCCGTGGCTAAAGAAGATAAGGTCCGGACAACAGATTTCAGGATGATGAAAAAAGAGGGGCGGAAAATCACCATGCTTACCGCCTATGACTATAACAGTGCCCGGATACAGGATGAGGCCGGGGTAGATTCTATTCTTGTCGGGGATTCCCTGGGGATGGTTATGCTGGGTTATGAAAATACACTCCCGGTAACAATAGATGAGATTCTACACCATGCCAAAGCCGTTGTAAGGGGAACAAAAAGGGCCCTTGTAATTGCGGATATGCCCTTTATGAGTTTCCAGGTCAGCCCGGAAAAAACTGTAGAAAACGCCGGTCGCTTCCTTAAAGAAGGAGGGGCGACAGCAGTTAAACTTGAGGGAGGCAGAGAGGTTCTGCCTCAAACCAGGGCTTTGATCGCTGCAGGAATTCCGGTTCTGGGGCACCTGGGACTCACTCCCCAGTCCATCCACCAAATGGGCGGTTTCAAGGTTCAGGGCAAGGTTCTGGCCCAGGCGGAAAAGCTAGTTGAAGATGCGAAACTATTAGAGGAAGCTGGAGTTTTTGGTATTGTTCTTGAATGTATCCCGGCTCCTCTTGCGGAAAAAGTCTCCCAATCAATATCAATGCCCACAATAGGGATTGGAGCGGGGAAAGGTTGTGACGGGCAGGTACTTGTAGCCCATGATCTTTTAGGCTTGAGTGGTGATTTCTCACCGCGATTTGTCAGGCGCTATGCTAACCTGGGAGAAGAAATGCAGAAAGCTTTTTCCAGTTATATTTCTGATGTCCGCAGCGGAGAATTTCCCGGGGAAAAAGAGAGTTTTTCCATGGATGAAGAAACCCTTAAAAGGATTTACGGTTAGGAGGATTGCCTTGGAATTGATAAAAGAAATTAAAACCATGCAAAAAATCAGCCGGGAAAAAGCTGTGGAAAAGAAAACCATCGGTTTTGTTCCCACCATGGGTTATTTACATGAAGGTCATTTAAAGCTCGTTGAAAATTCGGTAAAAGAAAACGACATTACGGTAGTTTCAGTTTTCGTGAACCCTACCCAGTTTGGTCCCGAAGAAGACTATGGGGAATATCCAAGGGATTTGGAAAGGGATCTAGACCTGCTGCGGGAGCGGAATGTGGATTATGTTCTCTACCCGGCAGTTGAAGATGTATACCCGGAGGGGTATGCCACCTATGTTCAGGTTGAAAAAGGCACCGATGTTCTCTGTGGTCGCTCCCGGCCCAACCACTTTAAGGGAGTGACGACGATAGTTAGCAAACTTTTCAATATGGTCAAGCCCCACCGGGCCTATTTTGGCCAGAAGGATGGCCAGCAGTTCCTGATTATCCGGCAGATGGTGGATGATCTGAATATGGATATTGAGGTAGTTGCCTGTCCTACCGCCAGGGAAGAAGGTGGGCTGGCAATGAGTTCGCGCAATAAATACCTTTCACCCCAAGAGAGAGAAGCAGCCCTGGTCATTAACCGAACCCTGCAAAAAGCTAAAAAGTGGATCGAAGAAGGTGAAAGAGACGGCTGGGAAATCAAAAAGAAAATGGAAAGGGAGATCAGGGCAGAACCCCTGGCAACCCTGGATTACGCCAGCGTGGTCAGCAGGGAAAGCCTGCAGGAATTGGGAGAAATTAAAGGGCCTATAATGATTGCCATAGCCGCATTTATTGGTTCTACAAGGTTAATAGATAATGTCTGGCTGGAGGTGAAGTAGATGTTCAGGGAAATGATGAAATCAAAATTGCATCGGGGAGTTGTTACTGATGCCCATCTAAAATACATGGGGAGTATAACAATTGATAGTAAACTGATGGAGGCTTCGGACCTTCTCCCCCATGAAAAAGTTCAGGTTGTTAACTTGAATAACGGGGAGCGTTTCACCACCTATGTTATTGCCGGGGAAGCTGGGAAGGGAGATATATGCCTTAATGGTGGTGCTGCCCGTCTTGTCCAGCCCGGCGATGAGGTTATTATAATTTCTTATGTCTGGATGGAAGAAAAGGAGTTTGCAGGATATAAACCCAGCGTAATTTTCCTCGACGAGAATAACCGGATAATATCGGGGCAGGAAAGTCATTAAAATTGGAGAAAAAAATAAGTAACCTGCAGTATTGTTAAAATTTTCCTAGGGGGATGAAAATTGGATAAAAAAGAATTGGCGGCCGAAGTAGCAAGGCTTAAAGAAGAAAAGAACGCAGTAATTTTAGCCCACAACTACCAGATCGGTGAAGTTCAGGACGTTGCCGATTATGTTGGGGATTCTTTTGGGCTGGCCCAGAAAGCTGCAGAAGTGGATGCAGAAGTAATTATTTTTTGCGGAGTCCATTTCATGGCTGAAAGTGCAAAAATTCTGGCCCCGGAAAAAAAGGTTATCCTGCCCGTAAAAGAAGCAGGATGTCCCCTGGCCGACATGGCCGATGTGGAAGCGGTTCGTGCTAAAAAGAAAGAACATCCTGATGCGGCTTTGGTTGCCTATGTGAATACTTCCGCGGCAGTAAAAGCCGAAATCGATGTTTGCTGTACTTCATCCAACGCGGTTAAGGTCGTGGAATCTCTCCCCGAGGAAAAAATTATTTTCCTTCCCGACAAGAACCTGGGCCAGTATATCGCAGATCAAACCGATAAGGAGATAATAATCTGGGAGGGGTACTGTATTACCCATCACCGGGTTGATCTGGAAGAGTTGAAAAAAGCCCGAGAGGCTCATCCCGAGGCTCCCATTGCAGTTCACCCCGAATGTCAACCCGAGGTTGTTAGAGAGGCAGATTATGTTGGAGGAACCTCAGGGATATTAAAGTTTGCCCGTGAAACCGATGCTCAATCAATTATTATTGGAACGGAAATGGGAATGCTCCACAGGTTGAAAAAAGAAAACCCGGGGAAAACTTTTTACCTGCTCTCTCCTCGCTTGATCTGCGTTAACATGAAAAAAACAACACTGGAAAAAGTCGCGGAATCCCTGCAGAATCTTTCGCCTCAGATTGAGGTGGAGGAAGAGATTGCGCAGAAAGCGAGAAAATCTCTGGAAAGAATGCTTGCTATAAAATAGGAGGCGGGGATTAACTGATGGAAATTCCCAGGTACCTTTTACATTTTGATGTTGAGAGTTTACAGGTTGAAGAGGTGGATCTCCTGGTTGTTGGCAGTGGGCTGGCCGGGCTTTACACTGCAGCCAAAGCAGGGGAGAGGAAAATAGCCATTTTAACCAAAGAAAAAACGGAAGACAGCAGTACTGAATTTGCCCAGGGAGGAATAGCGGCTGTTTTAAGTGACGAGGATTCCCTGGATCTGCATATTAAAGATACCAAGACAGCCGGGGCGGGCCTTTGCTATCCCCCGGCTGTTGAAGTCCTGGTTAATGAAGGTGCAGGAAGGGTCAGAGAACTTATTGCAATGGGGACTGCTTTTGACCGGATTGAAAACAGCCTGGATTTTACCCGCGAAGGTGCCCACAGTCGTCCCCGGATTCTGCATGCCCGGGGGGATGCAACCGGAGAAGAAATAAGGCGAGCCCTGGTTAGTCATGTCCAGCGCCTGGAATGGATTGACCTTTATGAAAACACTTATGCCCTGGAAATCGTTCTTGGTCCGGATGGTGATTGCCAGGGGATTTTAGCCTTTGACCGCAATCGGGGCGGTTTTATTTTATTTGTCGCCCCTTACATTGTCCTGGCTGCAGGAGGTTGTGGGCATGTTTATAGCAACACCAGCAATCCCGAAGTGGCAACTGGTGACGGTATTGCTATTGCCTACCGGGCCGGGGCTGACCTCATGGATATGGAATTTATCCAGTTTCACCCGACCACCCTGTACCACGCCGAAGAAACAACCTTCCTCATTTCTGAAGCCGTGCGCGGGGAAGGGGCTGTATTGAGGAATAAAAAGGGGCAGAGATTTATGCCCCGCTATCACCCCCAGGCCGAACTCGCTCCCCGGGATATTGTGGCCAGAGCAATTTTTACCGAAATGCAAAAAGATGAACGGGAATTTGTTTGCCTCGATATCACGCATAAAGATAGGGACTTTTTAGAACAACGGTTTCCCAAGATATATCGAAAATGTCTCGACCTGGGTTACGATCTTAAAGAGGATTGCATCCCAGTTCGCCCTGCTGCCCACTTTATCATGGGTGGAGTAAAAACGGATATAAAAGGAGCTACTAACATTCCGGGCCTATTTGCGTGTGGGGAAAACGCGGCAACTGGAGTTCATGGAGCCAATAGGCTGGCCAGCAATTCTCTTTTAGAGGGTCTTGTTTTTGGCCGGCGAATTGCCCTGGAGGTAAAAAAAGGTGGACGGCCGACTCCGCCGGTAAAAGTGGTTAAAGAGCAAATCGCCAAGGACCGACCGATCGGGGATGATCGGGAATTATGGCGGGTCCGGGGTCGCATGCAAAAAGTTATGATGGAAGAGGTTGGTATTGTAAGAAGCAAGGAAAGCCTGGAACAAGCTTTAAAAGATCTGGAAGAGCTTGGAGTCCATCTCGGTTTTACTTATTCCCGGCCTGCCGCCTGGGAAACCCAGAACCTGCTAATTGTTGCCTTCAACATTGCCCGGGCAGCCCTGTCCAGAGAAGAGAGCCGGGGCAGCCATTTCCGCAGTGACTTCCCGGAGCAGAGATCGAGCTGGGAAGGCAAACACATAAACTTGAACAAGGATTACAAGGAGGGGAAAATAATTGAACTTTCCTAATCCAACAATCGATCGGCAGCTGGAATTAGCCCTTGCGGAGGATATTGGTGCCGGTGATATTACCTCTGAAATTTTAATCCCTGAAAAATCGCAAACCCGGGGGAAAATTTGGGCTAAAGAAGAAGGTGTCCTGGCCGGGATGCCCGTCGCAGAAAGGATTTTTCAATTAGTAGGCCAGGTTGATTTCCAGCCCGAGGTTTATGATGGAGCGGCAATTAAAAAAGGTCAGACTCTGGCCACCATTGAAGGTTCAACCCGGAAAATTCTGCAGGGGGAAAGACTTGCTTTAAACTTCCTGCAGCGCCTCTCGGGAATAGCCACTCAAACCCGAAAAGCAGTTGAGCAGGTGGGATCTGGAGGAGCCAGGATTGTTGATACCCGGAAAACCACACCCCTGTGGCGCTGGCTGGAGAAATATGCTGTTCTGCAGGGAGGCGGTTTTAACCACAGGCTGGGCCTTTTTGATACGATTTTAATTAAAGATAATCACATCCGGGCCGTTGGGGGTGTAAAAAAAGCAGTTGAAATAGCAAGATCAAAAGCAGGCCATACTCTCAAAATTGAGGTAGAAGTAACAAATATTGAAGAACTCAAGGAAGCTCTTGCAGCAGGAGCCGACATTATTATGCTTGATAACATGGGGACAGAAGAAATGAAAGAATCGGTAGAAATTGTTGACGGACGTGCTCTAATTGAAGCTTCCGGGGGAATTACCCTGGAAAACGTTGGAGAAATCAGCCGCTGTGGAGTGGATATAATTTCCATGGGTGCTTTGACCCATTCTGTAAAGGCGATGGATATTAGTCTTGATTTATCCCAGGGTGGTTAATCGTGGAAAAAGTTGAACTGCCGGGCTGGAATCTGGGGCCGGTTTATTTTTTCGACAAAATTGATTCCACGAGCAATTACCTCAAAAAGCTTGCGGCAAAAGGAGTCCCCGCAGGAACTGTGGTGTGGAGTAGAGAACAGACCAGCGGCCGGGGACGCCGGGGGAAAAAGTGGTTTTCGCCGCCGGGAGGACTTTATTTTTCAGTTTTATTTCACCCTCAAAAAGGAATTGAACCTTCTTTTTCCCTTGTTGTCGGGGGTGCAGTAATTAAAGCCCTGGAAAGCAGGGGTGTTTCCGACCTAAAGCTGAAGTGGCCCAATGATATTTTCCGCGGGACAAAAAAAGTTGGTGGAATTTTATGCGAAAACCTCTCTGGAAAATTAATTGTAGGTATTGGTCTTAACCTCACCCCCATTAAAAATATAGATTTTGCTGAAAATTTTTCGCCGGGAAATCTGGCTGAACTGCAACAATACAGGCCTGAAGAAATCGTTGGCTTAATTTTAGGAGAGCTGAAAGAAGACTATTTTATCTACCAGGAACAGGGTTTTTGTTCTTTCCGGGAAAAATTGCAAAAAAACTCCTACTTATTAAATCGGAGGGTTCGAGTTGATAATTGCTCGGGGGAGGTAGTAGGTTACGGGGAAAAGGGCCAGCTGATTTTAAAGCTCCCCGGGGGATCATTTAAAGAAATCTGGCAGGGAACTGTGGTTTTGCTGGAGGAGGGATAGAAGTGTTTTTGGCTATTGATATTGGTAATACCAACACCGTTCTGGGAATCTGGAATTCCGGAGAATGGGTCTGGGACTGGCGCATCTCAACAGAGCGGAATAAAACACCGGATGAATATGGGGTTTTACTGGCCAGCTTATTTGCCAATGGGGGAGTAAAAAAGGAGAATATTGATGATGTTTTAATTTCCAGTGTTGTTCCACCCCTGAACAGTGTTATGGAAAAAGCTCTGGAGTCATACCTGCACTTAAAACCCCGTTTTGTCGGGCCGGGAATAAAAACAGGCCTAAATATAAAAACGGACAATCCCAGAGAAGTAGGGGCGGATAGAATAGTAAATGCAGTTGCAGCCTACCACCTTTATGGAGCTCCTGCTGTCATAGTTGATTTTGGAACCGCCACTACCTTCTGCGCTCTTGCTGAGAACGGTGTATATCTGGGAGGGGCAATTGCTCCTGGTGTTGGAATATCTTCAGGAGCCCTGTTTGAAAAAGCAGCCCAGTTACCCAGAATAAACATTCGGAAACCGGAACGGGTAATCGGTGCGAGCACTGTCAAAGCTCTGGAATCAGGGATTTATTATGGTTTTTTGGGGCAAATAAAGGAAATTGTAAACCTCTTTAAAGCCAGTTTGCCTGGAGATCCCAAGGTAATTGCAACCGGGGGGCTGGCCTGGTTATGGGAAAAAGATGCGGATTGTTTTGATATTGTTAATCCACGTCTCACCCTTGAGGGCCTTCGCTTTCTCGGGGAGATGAATCGAAAATGACCTGGCAACTAAAACTATTCATGGCCCCGCTGGCCGGTATCACCAACAGGGTTTTCCGTTCCCTGGTAAGGGAATACGGCGCGGATTATACCTGCACTGAAATGGTAAGTGTGCAGGGGGTAATTCACCGCAACAGAAAAACTTTTTCCCTTCTAGATTTGCAAAAAGAAGAGAAAGCGGGAATCCAGCTTTTTGGGAGAAACCCAGAGGACTTTATAAAAGCTTTTCAGGTTATAGAAAAGAAAATAAAACCCCAATTTATAGACATTAATATGGGCTGTCCTGTACCTAAAATTGTTAAAGGTGGAATGGGGGCGGCCCTTTTACGTGAACCTCACCTCGCAGAAAAAATTGTAAAAACCCTTGTGGGAGAAGTTAAGATACCGGTTTCAGTAAAAATCAGACTGGGCTGGGATCCGGAAGAGAAAACAGGGGAGGAGGTTGCTCTTCGCTGCCAGGAAGCGGGGGCAAGCTGGATTACCGTTCACGGAAGAACAAGAGATCAGTTTTATTCTGGCAATGCAGATTGGGAGGGGATTGCTGCAATCAAAAAAATACTGGAAATACCAGTTGTAGCCAATGGAGATGTTTTTTCTGCCCGTGATGCCCTTGATTTATCCCTGACAACAGGGTGCAGGAGAATTATGGTCGCCCGGGGTGCCCTGGGAAATCCCTGGATTTTCGAGCAAATAAGGCGATTAGAAAAAGGGGAAGAAATTTTTCCCCCTGGAAAAGAAGAAATAATGGAAGCAGTAAAAAAGCACCTGGAAGGGCTGATTTGTTTAAGGGGTTCGGAGAAAAGAGCGGTAACGGAAATGCGAAAACACCTGGGCTGGTATATCAAGGGTTTTCCGGGGGCCCGGGAGGTCAGGAACAATTTGGTGAGAATGGAAAAAGCCAGTGAAGTCCAGGAACTTTTGGCTACTTACCTGGCACAGGTGGAGAAGGGGTAAAAATAAATCAGAGAATTCCGTTTTTTGCAGACCTGTATTTTACCCCGGACAACCCTTGTTTACCCTCCCCCGCCCGGAAAGGCCTGGAATAAGCGGATTTAATTTTTTTGCCGGGGGGCAACAGGAGAAAAAGCAATCGAAGAATTGGAAAGGTTTGCCGGCAGGGGGTCAGTTTTTGGGTTAATGGATAACCCCGGGGGAAAAAAGTGAAGTTGAAAATACAGTTCTGGGTATATTCAATACCCGAAAGTGGTTTTTCCCCATGTAAAAAGGATGGTCAGGAAAGCAAGGGAAGAGGGATGTTCTTTTTTGATATTCGGTGGAACTCGTCGAACCGAATTCCAAAAAAATTACGACCTTATTTTAATTAATCCCGGGAGCGTAACCCTTCCTGCGAAAGGATTATGCTCCTCAAAGGCCTGGCTTACCCTGGATAGAGGGAGTTATAATCTCGATTTTGTTGTTTGGGATAATGGGGGATAGAAGTTCTTGTTTGGTAGTGTTAATTTTGATATAATTGGTTATGAGCACAACCTGTGCACAAAGGAGGCGTTTTTTTGCAATTTATCCGGATCGGGGAAAAATTAATCAGTCGGGCGAAATTGGATCGAATAATTGAAAAGATTCTCAGCCTTAGAGCCCAGGGTTATTCGCAAAAAGAAGTTGCGGAACGTCTCCGGATTGAAAGAAGTTTTATTTCCCACCTTGAATCCATCGGACAGATCAGAAAAGGCGACCGGGTTGCTCTAATTGGTTTTCCAGTTGCGAATAAAGAAGAGGTTAACAAACTGGCCGAGGAAATGGGAATTGACTTCACCATGATTTTAAACGACGAAGAAAGATGGTCTTATATTAAGGATAAAAACGGAATTACCCTTTTCAACGAACTTTTACAGTTAATTAAAGAACTCCAGGATTATAAAACTGTTGTTTTTATAGGTTCCGATATGCGGGTGGAAACGGTGCAGTCTCTCCTTGAAGGAGAAGTAATCGGGTTGCCGCTTGGCCCATCACCCATTCAGAAAGATACTGTTGTTGATATAGATAAATTAAGGGAGGTTCTGCAGCAGGTTAAGGAAAAGGGGTAATAAACTTTGAAACATATAGTCAGCGTAAGCCTGGGTTCTTCCAGCAGGGACCATAAAGTAGAAAAGGAGATTCTTGGAGAAAATTTTTTGATCGAACGGCGGGGAACCGATGGTGATTTCAACAAGGCCTGTCGTCTTTATACTGAGCTTGACGGTAAAGTTGATGCAATAGGAATGGGCGGGATCAGTCTTTATATTACCACCGGGGAAAAAAAATATTATTTCCGCGATGCAAAAAAGTTGATTGCGAATATGCGGGAAACTCCTGTTGTTGACGGTTCGGGTTTAAAGGATACTCTGGAAAGGAAAGTTGTTGAATTTATGGATTCCGAGCTCAACCTGGACCTGGCCAGCAAAAAAGTTCTCGCGGTATGCTGTGTGGAGCGTTTGGGAATGGCCGAAGCTTTTATTGAAAGCGGGGCTGATATTATTTTCGGAGACGTAATTTTTGCCCTTGGACTTCCCATACCAATCCGAACCATGAAGAATCTCCGGCGGTTAACCAAGACTATTGCTCCGATAGTAACCAGGCTTCCTTTTTCCATGGTTTATCCTGTGGGCAAAGCCCAGGACAAAGAATCAAAGAGGCTCCATAACCGCTACTATGAACAGGTCGATATAATTGCCGGCGATTACCACTACATTAAGAAAAATTTTCCCCAACGTTTGGACGGTAAAATTATAGTTACTAATACCGTAACCGAAAAGGATGCAGAGAAATTAAAAGACCTGGGAATAAAAATGTTAATAACTACTTCCCCGGATCTGGGCGGTCGTTCTTTTGGGACCAATGTTATTGAAGCAGTTTTAGTAGCATATCTCCGGGGAAAGGGCATGGAACCGGGAATTGAAAACTATGCAGAAGCCCTGGAGCAACTTGGCTTTACCCCCCGGGTAGTTAATTTTGCTTGAATTTTAAGTTCAGGCCTGGGAAAAGCCTTTATTTTAAAGGGATATAAAAAAGGGTAATCTTGACAAACCCAATTTTACCGATTATAATTAAAAATTAATAAACGTAATATAGTTAGTGTCAAGGGGCCAACGCTTGGCACTAATTTTATGTTTAATTGATCCGAGAAAAAATAAAGGAGAGAAGACATGGGCGATGAAGTTTTCTTAACCAAAGAGGGGTTGGAAAAATTAAAGACAGAATTGCATCACCTCAAAACAGTAAGAAGAAAAGAAGTCGCAGCCAGAATTAAAGAAGCCAGGGAATACGGAGATATAGCGGAAAATTCTGAATACGAGGATGCAAAGAATGAGCAGGCGTTTGTCGAAGGACGCATCAAGGATCTGGAGAATTTGCTGCGGAATGTAAAAATTATTGAAGACGAGGATGAAAGTCCCGAAGGAAACCATGAAGTGAAAATTGGTTCAACTGTGGAGATTAAGGACCTGGAATCGGGGGAGAAATTCATTTATACCCTGGTCGGGTCAGCGGAAGCTGACCCCAGTGAAAACAAGATATCCAATGAATCACCCGTGGGAAGCGCTATTCTTGGCCGTAAAGCTGGTGAAAAAGTCAAAGTAGAGGTTCCAGTTGGGGTGATCGAGTACGCGATTTTAAACATCTGCAAAAAAAATCGGCACTAGGAGGAACCCATGGAAAAGCAAGATCTTAATTCCTTTATCCAGCAACGTTTGGAAAACTTGAATTGGCTCCAGGAAAAGGGGATCAGTGGATTTGGTGAGAAATTTCCAAGAACCCACTGGGCTCAGCAGGTCCAGGATGATTTTACAGAACTTGAAGGAAAAGAAGTCAGCCTGAGTGGACGACTTCTTTCCAAGCGGGAACATGGAAAGGCCATGTTCGGTGATATTTCTGACCAGTCGGGGAATGTGCAGCTGTACTTAAGAGTAAATTCAATTGGGGAAGAAAAGTTTGAAATTTTTCGCTCCCTGGATATTGGTGACCTGATTGGGATTACGGGAGAAGTTTTTAAAACCCGCAGGGGTGAAATAACAATAAATGTATCCCGTTTTGAAATTCAGGCCAAATCGCTGCGCCCCCTACCTGAGAAATGGCATGGGCTAAAAGACGTAGAACTTCGATATCGGCAGAGATACCTGGATCTTATAGTAAATCCCGAAGTCCGGGAAATTTTTGTGCGGAGAAGTAAGATAATTGCTTCCATCCGGCGGTTTTTGGATTCCCGGGAATTCCTGGAGGTCGAAACTCCAATTCTTCAGCCCATTCCCGGTGGGGGGAACGCTCGCCCCTTTGTTACCCACCATAAAACCCTGGGTCGGGACCTTTATTTGCGAATTGCCCTGGAACTTTACCTGAAGAAACTCATTGTAGGCGGTTTTGACCGGGTTTATGAAATCGGAAGAAACTTCCGGAATGAGGGCTTTTCCTACAAGCACAGTCCGGAATTTACAATGCTGGAACTTTACCAGGTAAATACTGATTACCAGGATATGATGGAGCTGACTGAAACCATGATCAGTTCGGTTACCCAGGAAGTTTTAGGTTCCCAAAAAATTGTTTACCAGGAGGAAGAAATCGACCTCACACCACCCTGGAAGAGAATGACCATGATTGAAGTTGTAAAAGAATTTACCGGTGTTGACTTTGGGAATATTGACCTGGAAACTGCCCGGGAAAAGGCCGAAGAAAAAGGTGTTAGGATTAAACCCGGATTTTCCCTGGGGGAAATTTTAAACGAGTTTTTCGAGCAAAAAGTTGAAGATAACCTCACACAGCCGACCTTTATCATGGATTATCCGATTGAGGTATCTCCCCTTGCCAAAAAAATTCCAGATAATCCTGACTTCACGTATCGCTTTGAAGGGTTTATCGCGGGTATGGAGATGGCAAATGCTTTTACCGAGCTTAACGATCCTATCGATCAAAGGGAAAGGTTTGAAAAGCAGGTTGCCCAGCGAGAAGCAGGGGATGAAGAAGCCCATATGATGGATGAGGACTTCATCCGGGCTCTTGAATATGGGATGCCCCCTACAGGCGGTCTGGGAATAGGAATTGACCGAATAATTATGGTTTTAACCAATACCCGCAACATTAGAGAAGTAATTCTATTTCCCCCAATGCGCCCCGAAGAGAAGGAATAAGAGGGGAAATTTTGACCAGTAAAAAGTAGAAGAAATTGTTCCCAGAAAGGCTTGACACTGCACGAGACGCGTGGTAATATAATTAATGCACCGCAAAAAGTGGTCTTTGAAAACTGAACAGCGCCAGACGAGAGTGGATGCTATAGAGCATCACCAAAATAAGAGAGTTTCAAGGATTAAA
>PWGV01000032.1 GCA_003554585.1 Halobacteroidaceae bacterium
GTTTTAATTAAAAAAGGAATTTCCATTTGCTCAGTGATTTTAGCGAAACTAAGGCGTTCTCTAACATGACCCCGTTCTGTGGCAGTCACTTAAACACCCCCCGCAGGATTAAGGAAAATATACTCTCCCTTACTGATGACAATTAATAATATTACCATAACCACGGGACGGTGTCAAGATAAACTTAACCATTTTTGCCGGGGTCCAAAATAATTTTTTCCCGAACGAAAACAAAAAAAGGGGGAAAACCCCCTTTTTTTACTTGAGCTCAACAGTAGCGCCGGCTTCTTCCAGTTTTTCTTTGATTTTTTCGGCTTCTTCTTTTTCAACACCTTCGCGAACGGGCTTGGGTGCTTCGTCAACCAGGGCTTTTGCTTCTTTAAGGCCCAGATCGGTAAGTTCGCGAACAACTTTGATTACGTTGATTTTCTTTTGGCCAGCAGCGGTAATTACTACATCAAATTCGGTTTGTTCTTCTTCTGCAGCAGCTTCAGCAGCTGCAGGAGCGGCTGCGGCTGCCGGAGCAGCAGCACTCACACCAAATTTTTCTTCCAGAGCTTCTACCAGTTCAGCCAGTTCCAACACGGTCATTTCCTCAATAGCCTTCATAATTTCTTCCTTATTCAATGAAAACACCTCCAAATTTTATTCAGCTTTCTGTTCTTTTATCGCATTAAGACAGTATAAGAATTTGCGGGGAATACCCGCAAGAACAAAGGCAAAACCTGTAATAGGAGCCTTCATACTTCCAAATGCCTTGGCCAGTAATTCTTCCCTGGATGGGATTTTGGCCAGCTGTCCAACTCTTTCCGGACTTATCAGGTTTCCGGAGAGAATTCCACCTTTTATCTCCAGCGCCTTGTGGTCTTTGGAAAAATCACTCAAGACCTTGGCAGGAGCAACAGGGTCCTCCTGACCAAAAGCTACTGCGGTTGGTCCAGTAAAAATATCTTCCAGGTTTTCGATTTCGGCCTGGCGTGAGGCCAGCAGGGCCAGAGTATTTTTGACTACCTGGTATTCAATACCTTCTTCCCGGAGTTTATCGCGAAGTTTATTAATTTCAGAAACATTTAAGCCCCGGTAATCGGTAAAAACCAAACTCTGGGCACTTCCCATTTTTTCAGCAAGTTCCTGTACCTTCTGTTCCTTTTCCTTTCGGGCCAACTTAACACCTCCTTAAATGGAGAATAAAAAAACCTCCGGCAGACAGCGGAGGACATGGATTTCCTTTTAGAAATCTAATCCAGCCTCGGCAGGCCTTTTGATTAAGCCAATCGGCACCCGCTGTCTACAGCCTTACTATTCAACTGTGAACTTTTTACTTCTCGACAAAGGAAGTTACTTTAGCAGGATCAAGCTTAATACCCGGTCCCATAGTCGAGGAAATGGTTACCGACCGTAAATAACGACCTTTTGCAGCAGCAGGACGGGCTTTGAGCAGCGCATCCATAACCGCCTGGAAATTATCCGCCAGTTGCTCATAGGAAAAAGAAACTTTTCCAACAGGAACATGGACAATCGAGGTCTTATCAACCCGGTACTCAACCTTTCCTGCCTTGGCATCCTGGACAGCCTGCTTGATATCAAAAGTTACAGTTCCTACCTTGGGGTTTGGCATAAGACCTTTTGGTCCCAGAACCCGGCCCAGTTTACCCACAACTTTCATCATATCAGGAGTGGCAATTGCAACATCAAAATCCATCCAGCCACCCTGAATTTTTTCGGCCAGTTCGTCAGCTCCGACTTCGTCGGCTCCGGCTTCTTCGGCTTCCTTGGCCTTTTCTCCCTCGGCAAATACAACTACTCGGATATCCTTGCCGGTTCCATGAGGAAGAACAACAGCTCCGCGAACCTGTTGATCAGCATGCCGGGGATTAACCCCAAGCTTGCAGGCCAGTTCAACAGTTTCATCAAAGCTGGCGGGAGCAAGTTCTTTTACTTTTTCTAAAGCTTCTTCGGGCCCATAAAACTCATCCCGGTCCACTTCGGCCAGTGCGGCCTTATACTTTTTTCCATGCTTACCCATAATTAATACCTCCCTGTGGTTTTAGCGGATTATTTAATCCTCCCACTAATCTTTAACGACCAGACCCATACTTCTCGCTGTCCCGGCTACCATTCGCATAGCCGCTTCAATATCGGTGGTATTGAGGTCGGGCATTTTGATCTCGGCGATTTCTTTTACATCCTTGCGTTTTACTGTCCCAACCTTATTGGTCTTGGGTTCTCCGGAAGCAGTATCAATACCTGCAGCTTTTTTCAACAGGATTGCTGCCGGAGGAGTTTTGGTAATAAAAGCGAAGGATCTATCGCCATAGATTGTGATTTCCACGGGAATGATCATCCCCGTGTTATCGGCTGTTTTAGCATTAAAAGCCTTGCAAAACTCCATGATATTTACTCCGTGCTGACCCAGGGCCGGTCCAACAGGGGGTGCGGGAGTAGCCTTTCCGGCAGGGATCTGGAGCTTCACAAAACCGATTACCTTCTTACCCATCTCTTATCCACCTCCTCTCCAGCTTATACTTCTTCAATCTGATTATATTCCAGTTCAATCGGCGTTTCCCGACCAAACATGGAAATTTTGACTTTAACTTTCCCTTTTTCAGGAAGGATGTCATCAACAACCCCAATCATATCAGCAAAAGGTCCGCCCATAACGCGGACATTCTGTCCGGGCGAGAACCCTATGTCAACTTTGGGTTTGCCAATTCCCATTTCTCGCATAATATCCTGGATTTCATCTTCCCGCAAAGGAACCGGTTTGGTTCCAGCACTAACAAATCCCGTTACGCCAGGTGTATTGCGGACAATGTACCAGGAATCTTCACCCATTATCATCTCAACCAGAACATAACCGGGAAAGATTTTCTTGTGAGCAGTCTTTTTCTGCCCCTTTTTTATCTCGATCTTTTCCTCTGTTGGAACAAGGACATTAAAGATTTTGTTTTCCATGTCCGTAGCCTTAACCCGTTTTTCCAGGTTAACCTTGACCTTGTTTTCCTGGCCGGAATAGGTATGAACAACATACCAGGCTCTTTGCGAACTATTCACTTCGTGGGCAACCAGTTCTCCCACCTCCTACCGAAGAATAATGGCAGAAATTATTCTGGAAAAAATGAGGTCCACAACGCCGATAAAGGTGGCCACTATAAACACCGTTACCAGCACCACTGCCGTGTACGCCATCAGTTCTTTCCGGTTGGGCCAGTTTACCTTCCGCAGTTCATTGCGGACTTCCCGCAAAAATCTTTTAGCCCGCGCGAAAAAACTTGGCTTGGTGTTGCTTTTCTTATTTTGCTTGTTGGGTTGGTTTTGTTTATTCTGCTTAGCCATAATCTCACTCCCCCTATTCAGGGTATTTCTTACTTGGTTTCCCTGTGGCTGGTGTGTTTACCACAGAAACGACAGTACTTCTTAATTTCCAGCCTGCCGGTAATATTCTTTTTATTTTTTGACGTATTGTAATTCCTGCGTTTACATTCTGTACAAGCCAGGGTAATTATCTCACGCACCCTGTCCACCTCCTCAAAAAAAAAAATCGCAGAAACTTTGCTTTTGCTTTGCGTGTATAAATTTATCATAATTCTAAAGTAAAGTCAATACCGGAAGAAACAAGGCCCGTCCGTTAAGACGGGCCCCTGCTTTACTCTAATATTTCGGTAACAACTCCGGCGCCCACGGTACGGCCGCCTTCGCGGATTGCGAACCGAACTCCCTCTTCCATCGCTATCGGGGTGATCAGTTCTCCCGACATTTCTACGTTGTCACCAGGCATTACCATCTCAACGCCTTCAGGCAGGGTAATATCTCCAGTTACGTCAGTGGTCCGGAAGTAGAACTGCGGACGGTAACCGTTGAAAAACGGTGTGTGGCGTCCTCCCTCATCCTTGGACAGAACATATACCTCCGCCTTGAACTTGGTGTGGGGAGTTATGCTCTTTGGCTTGGCTAAGACCTGTCCTCTTTCTACGTCCTCTCTTCCTACTCCACGGAGCAGACAACCTACGTTGTCCCCTGCTTCTCCTTCGTCCAGGAGCTTGCGGAACATTTCTACTCCGGTTACTACTGTCTTCTTCGTATCCTTGATACCGATGATTTCTACTTCGTCTCCGGTCCGTACTATTCCACGTTCGATCCGGCCGGTTACTACTGTGCCTCGTCCGGTGATGCTGAATACGTCTTCAATCGGCATCAGGAAGGGCTTGTCGGTATCCCTTTCTGGAGTGGGAATGTAGTCGTCTACTGCAGCCATCAGTTCATAAATCGGACCACAGGCGTCGCAATCTTCACTGTCACATTCGCATTCCAGCGCTTTAAGGGCTGAACCTACTACTACCGGTATCTCATCTCCAGGAAAATCATATTCGTTCAAAAGGTCCCTTACTTCCATTTCTACCAGGTCGATCAGTTCAGGATCATCTACCATGTCAGCTTTGTTCAGGAATACTACTATATTGGGAACTCCTACCTGCCGCGCCAGAAGAATGTGTTCCCGGGTCTGGGGCATGGGACCATCTGCTGCAGAAACGACCAGGATTGCACCGTCCATCTGGGCGGCACCGGTAATCATGTTCTTTACATAGTCAGCGTGACCGGGACAGTCAACGTGAGCATAGTGGCGGTTCTCGGTTTCATACTCAACGTGGGCAGTTGCAATGGTGATACCGCGTTCCCTTTCTTCCGGAGCATTATCAATAGAATCAAAAGAACGGAATTCAGCAGTACCTTTGCTGGAAAGGGTCCGGGTAATTGCTGCGGTCAGAGTAGTTTTTCCGTGGTCGATGTGTCCAATGGTTCCCACATTAACGTGCGGTTTCTTTCTTTCAAACTTAGCTTTGGCCATA